>CAZOEV010000470.1:0-3055 GCA_964578915.1 uncultured Lentimicrobiaceae bacterium | reverse complement strand
TTTAAAGCTTCAAAGTGAAGAAGCAATTTCCCGACTTGAAAAACTACTGAGAATAGAGAAAAAATGGGATAAAAACAGACTTGAACCAATGACCGTTCATGAGTTCAACGCTCGAATTGAGAAGTCGATGGCGGACGCAAAGAATGGAAGATTGACCGAAGTTAGCGACCTTCTTGAAGAAATCGAAAAATGGAATTAACAATTTTATGGACTGATTTTGCAAAATCTGAACTAAGCAGAATTTATAAATACCTCAAAGACCAAGCCAGTCCAAGAATTGCCAGAAACGAGACCAAAAAAATTGCTCGCGCAACAATTCGTCTAAAAAAACAACCCGAAATTGGAAAAGTTGAGGAATTATTAAATGGCGGAGGTCAAGAATTTCGCTATTTGGTTCACCAATCATACAAAATAATATACTGGATAAACTGGAATGAAAAACAAGTCGTAATTATGGATGTTTTTCAGACTAATCAATATCCCGAAAAGATGAAACGTACAAAATAAAGCTTAGCACTATTAATGGTTGTGGAAAATAAGGTAGAAAGTGGTACATTTGAAATTTGGTAAAAAGCCAGCTCGTCTCACCGCAAGGCGTTTATCATTGGGACGGCATTGATACAAATGGCAACAAAGCCGAGGTGGGAATTTAAATCGTGTATGCAGAAGTTTTTGATTTGGACAGCAATGTGAAGGCGTATAAGAAGTCGGTGGTGGTGGGGACGAGGTAGTTGGTCGTTGTCCTTTTCTTATCAAAGCCTGAAAAAGAGAAGTTTTCTTTCTAGTGCCAAGCTTTAAATTACAATATATTCCTCCGGTTTGCATCTTGTTTCAAAAACACAAAAAACATCAACGTAAAAGCCCACAGGCTTGAGCCGCCATAACTTAGAAAAGGCAGCGGAATGCCTATTACCGGCACCAAACCTATCGTCATGCCGATGTTGATGGCAAAGTGAAAAAACATCACGGCGGTGATGCCATAGCCATAAATTCGGCTAAAGACCGATCGTTGGCGCTCGGCAAGCATAATCAAGCGGACAAAAAGCATCAGGTAAAGCAGAATCACGACCGTTGTACCCACAAAACCCCATTCCTCGCCTACGGTACAAAAAATAAAATCGGTGCTCTGCTCCGGCACAAAATTGTATTTGGTTTGGGTGCCCTGCAAAAAACCCTTTCCGGTTAATCCGCCCGAACCAATAGCAATTTTGGATTGATTTACATTATATCCGGCGCCCATCAGGTCTGTTTCCAAGCCAAGCAGCACATTGATACGGATTTTTTGATGCGGTTCGAGGACGTTTTCAAATACATAATCTACGCTAAAAACAAAAGCAGAAACCACCACAAACAAGGCTGCCAGCTTGATAATATTCGCTTTTTTGCGCTTAATAAAAAACAGCATCAGGCCAAATAAAATCCCCACGCCAGCAATCACATAATATTTATCGGTGTATAAAGTAATCAGGAACAAGGCGGCAGCAATCAGACCAATCACCAAGATAGCTCCCGACAAACCTTCGCGGTAAAGCACCAAAATAAACACACCGAAAACCAAAGCAGAACCGGTGTCGTACTGCGCTAAAATCAGCAAAGCAGGCAAGCCGATAATTAAAAATGCTGTAGCTTGGGTTTGCCATTTTTGCATATCGCGGTTTAGTTTGCCCAAGTAGCTGCCCAGCGCCAGTGCCGTCGCAAACTTCGCAAACTCAGCCGGTTGTATCTTAAATCCTCCAATCTGAAACCAGGACTTGGAGCCGGCAATGGTAGTGCCAAAAACCAATACACCCACCAGCATCAGCATTACCACCACATAAATGGGAATAGAAAATGCATTGAAAAACTTGGCATCGATAAGCAGCACAATTGCTCCGAGTAGCAAAGCCAGCACAATCCACAGCAGCTGCTTGCCATAGCGCTGCGAAAGGTCGAAAATGCTGCTGTGGTTTTCGTCGTACACCGCCGAATAAATCATCACCCAGCCAGTGAGCATCAGCGCGAGATACAGCACAAAGCTGATCCAGTCGATACGTGCTAAACGGCCTTCTCCTTTCATTTCTTAGCCTTTTTTTGGTGAAAATTAGCTTCTATCATACGCTTTTCCAAGGCTTTACGTGTGGTATATCCTTTTAGGTATTTTTCCATCATCAGGCTGGCGATAGGTGCCGCCCATGTGGAGCCATAACCAGCATTTTCAACCACTACGGCAATAGCAATTTCGGGCTTATCATAAGGCGCAAAAGCAATAAACATGGAGTGGTCTTCGCCATGGGGATTTTGCACCGTGCCGGTTTTTCCCGCTGCCCGGATGCTGTCGATTTTATAATAACGCGCCGTTCCATGATCGCCTTCAAAAACATCTAGCATCGACTTTTTCACCACCTCAAAGTGCTTGGCATCAATGCCGGTCTCTATCTTTTCGGTAAAAGGCGCGTGATAGGACGTATCATTTTTGATGGCTTTGATCAGGTGAGGTGGATAATAAAATCCCTGATTGCCAAAGATGGCAGCCAAATTGGCCAACTGCAAAGGCGTAAGCAAAATTTCGCCCTGGCCAATGCTTAGCGAACGCACCGTGAGGGCATTCCAGCTGCCGCGATATAGCTTATCAAAATAATCACGCGTTGGAATATTTCCACTCAATTCAAAAGGAATATCCGTATTAAAAGAATGTCCTAAACCCATATTATTGAGTAATTTATACCAATATTCATAGGCTTCTTTTTGCGATTTAAACTTCGGATTGTAGAGCGTATTACGAAAGGTATTCCAAAAATAGGGGTTACAAGAATTTTCCATCGCTTCGAGCAGCGCCAGCGGGGTGTTGTGGTCGTGGGTGCATTTGATAGGTCGGCTCAGCTTACCCTGACAGCTGAATTGGGTGTTTTCGGTGATGGAGCCACTTTGAAGCGCCACCAAGGCATTCACCATTTTAAAGGTAGAACCAGGCGGATAACTTCCACTTATTGCTCTGTTTAGCAGTGGCTTGAGGCTGTCTTGTTGCAGGGCGTTGTAGTTTTTTCCACGCACACGACCCACCAGCAGATTTGGGTTA
>CAZOEV010000469.1:0-3056 GCA_964578915.1 uncultured Lentimicrobiaceae bacterium | reverse complement strand
TGTTGGAAATTAAAGCAGCTCAACAAAATGCCGTTGATTTTAGTCTGTCCGAATATGCAGGACTTGCCAGTCAAATGGCAGAAGATTTTAATGAGATTGACCAGCAAATGGCTGATGCCACTGCCGTTTTTAATTATTTAAACGAAGCTAAAGCACTGGAAATTTGGCATCCCGACGGCTCGCCACTAACTGATAGTGAAAAACGATATCTCAGTTTTTATCGCCTACTCGAAAAAGATTACCATAGCCTGCGCAAACGACTGGAAGCAAAAGACATGGCATATATGGGGATGATTTCCAAGCAATTGGCAGAGCTTGACGAAAACAGTTTAGTCGAAAAAGCAGGTCGCGGCCAATATATTTTTGCAGGATTTAATGCCTTGACAAAAGCTGAAGAAGCCGTGATTATTAAGTTAATCAAACTAAAAAAAGCACGAATTTTTTGGGATATTGACACCTATTATTTTGAAGAAAATGAGTTTGGCAAACACGAGGCTGGCAGCTCTATCAGGAAGTTTGCCTCCCGCTTTCCGAATGCGGTAACAAATTTTAAATCAGCTGATTTACTTACTTCTGAAAAGGAAATTGTGGTTCACCCAGTTCCTGGGAATGCCACACAAGCCAAAGCGCTCGGTCAGATATTGGCAAATGGCCAAAGCGATAACAAAACTGCTGTAGTGCTGGCCGATGAAAACTTACTGATTCCTGTATTGAATGCCATACCTGAAACGGTGACGCATTTTAATGTTACGCTGGGATTTCCATTTACAAAAACAGCTGCTTATCAGTACCTTAGTGCATATTTCAATATTCACCTGAAACAACGAAAAATTCAATTTGATTTGGGTATTTATCTTAAACCATTGCTGGAAATAACTTCGCATGAGCTAAATACCTATTTTTTAAGTAAGCATGAAATTGAGCTAGTTGCTAATTGGCAGCAACAACTCCTTCAAAATAGTCAGCGCTTTGTTTCCAAAGAAGAACTGACCGAGACTTTTAAAGCCAATCCAAGGCTAAGCCTTTTATTTGAACTGCTTTTAAAGCCGATAGATTCTACTACTATTAAAGCATTGCTTTCAAATACTCTTTTACTGGCCAACACCTTGTCTGATTGGATTTTAGAAAGCAGCAAAAATCAAAAACATACCCTAGTTAACCAATTTATAACAGCCCAAAAACTTCTTCAAAAGATAGAAGAGCTTGTCTCGTCAAAACCTGATTTGCTTGGTTTTGATGATTTTGGCACACTATTTCACAAATTAGCTATTGGTTTACGCGTGCCTTTTTCCGGCGAGCCGTTACAAGGTTTGCAAATTATGGGTTTGCTCGAAACCCGAAATTTGGATTTTGAATGCTTGCATATTTTAGGTGTAAACGAAGGCACACTTCCGCAGGAAAAAAGCTACCAGTCGTTGATTCCAGCAGATATTCGTAAAGCTTTTGGTCTTTCAAATTACTCGGATAGACAGGCTGTGTATGCCTATCATTTTTTCAGATTGCTACAAAAAGCCAAAACAATACACCTGTATTATAATAACGAACCTGGCTCATTCGGAAGCGGCGAGCAAAGTCGGTTTATTCAACAAATCAGGTACGAGCTCCTTAAACTCAATCCAAAAATAAGCTTCCGAGAAGAAGCCTTAGCACTTCCATCGCCTTCTAAGCGCAAGGATATTTCCATCACTATTCCAAAAAATGAACAAGTGATGGAACAGCTTTATCAAAAAGCTAAAACAGGATTATCGCCTTCGAGCCTGGCCACCTATATTATATGTCCGCTGCAATTTTATTTGAGCAGCGTTGTTGGAATAAGGCCAAATGAATCCTTTAATGAAAGCATAAAATACAACGATCTCGGAACTGCGGTGCATAATACGCTCGAAAGCCTTTACACACCGCATATTGACAAAAATTTGACTTCTTCGGACATTGATAAGATGCTTACGATTTCAGAAAAAGTTTTAGAAAATCACTTTTTAGAAATTTATCCAAAAGGATTGGCCAACTTTGGCAATAGCCTGTTGATGAAGGAAGTAGCCAAACAATTTGTTAAAAACTTTTTGTTTTACGAAAAGAAATCACTTGCTGATAAAAACATAACTATCAGAGGTCTGGAGAAAAGACTTAGCACTGCCATTGAAGCTTCATGCATCAGCGTAAACCTAAAAGGAACCATCGACCGCATTGACGAAACAAACCAAACAATGCGACTGATCGACTACAAAACCGGAACTGTTGACGAGAAGGATTTAAAACTAAAGGCGTGGGATCAGTTGCTTTTGCCGAAAAAAAGCAAAGCTTTACAATTGGCTATTTATCAGCTTTTGATGCTTGAATCAGGACTAATTTCACCACAAAGTCAGCTGGAATGTGGTATAATCAACCTCCAAAAACCCGGCAAAGGATTATTGACGCTATCCCTACCGGAAGATGATCAGCACATCGGACTTGAAGCGAACATCAAGAATCAACTTATAACACTTTTTGAAGAACTTTACGACAAGGAAACACCTATTGTTCAGACTAATGAGACTAAATATTGTAGTTATTGCGATTTTGCGGGGATTTGCAATCGTTAGGTTGAAAGAAGACGCTGCCAAATATAATCAGCCTATTCTTCCAACAAAATAAACCGATCAAATTCAGTGGAAAAGAGCCGTTTTATAAATGGATCATAGCGATAAAACTGTCGTTCAGATTGCGTTAGGGGCAATTTATTCACCAGCTTATTATTCAGAATTTGATCGTAAGTATAAGAGGCTGTGAGCCTGCCCATAAAATCAGCGAAATCATAAATATCCTGTGTTTTGAGGCTATCGATACTGTAGTAATAGTTAACGCTAGCTGTGGGAAAGTCGTACACAAATTCACTTTCCAGTTGATCGAATAAATTTTGATCGGTGAAATAAACTTCAGCCTCCTGATTGCTTTGATTTAATTGACTAATTTCGACCCAAACTGCCATATTTACTGCATTAAGCGGAACTGTTTTCGAGTAGGACATTCCGAAAAACATATCCTCATCTTTATAATTTTCAATAAACTCCTGTAGT
>CAZOEV010000468.1:0-3068 GCA_964578915.1 uncultured Lentimicrobiaceae bacterium | reverse complement strand
TTTTCCTCAGTGATTTGAGCTTATCAACTGAACCAATAAATGCAAGTATCATCGGTATAAACCCGAGCGGATTGGAAGTTCCTGCGGGTGGCTTCGTGCTGCTCGACAGACATTTCGAGCTATTAGCAAGCGAAGCTGCCAAGCCTGATTTACCCATTTTGATCAAGCTTTCGACCACGGTAAATGGGCAGCAACAGCACTACTATCAGGAATTTTCGCCCGCTGTTGTCAATCTGGAACTTTCGCCTCCGGTTGTGATGGATCAGGGTAACAATCATCTCGATCCCGGCGAGGAAGCAGCCTTAGTTTTTCGATTGAGCAATAGCGGTTTGGCACCGGCAGGGGAATTGTATGTAGAAGCCCTGCTTGATGATCCTTATGCTGCCATTACTACTTCTGACAGCCTAACAACAGCAGCTGTTTCAGGGCTTTCAATTCAAAATATTAGCTTTGGAATTAAAGTAAATGAAGGCGCACCTGATGGCCGTTTGATTAATTTTAGAGTACGTATCAGCGATGAAAACGGCCTAATTTTGGAGAAGACTAGTCAGCTCGCCATTGGTGAAACTCCCATTTTATTGATTGATAAAGACGGCAACCGCAATTCATTGCCGCACCTGGCCTTGGCCTTGCGCGAAATGAATATTCAATATGAATATTTGCAATCCATCGACAGCAGTCTCGGGCAATACAATCAGGTTTTTCTGGCGCTGGGATTTTTGCCAAGCAACCACAGCCTCAGGTTTTCTGAGGATACTTTATTGGTCAATTATTTACAAGAAGGCGGCAATTTATACCTCGAAGCTGGATCATTTTTTAAATTTGATCAACCGCGCTGGCTACGAGATTATCTGCGAACACAGGGATCCTTTGATGCTGTTCAGGCCGAAACACCTGCCGACACCATTGCTGGAATTACAGGTGGTCTGATGCAAGGTT
The DNA here is from genome assembly GCA_964578915.1 of uncultured Lentimicrobiaceae bacterium. Lineage (GTDB taxonomy): Bacteria > Bacteroidota > Bacteroidia > Bacteroidales > F082 > UBA5536. The sequence continues at coordinate 2,129 of CAZOEV010000468.1, read as the reverse complement.
TAAGTTTTTATTACAATGGAGATCAAACACTTGGAGAAAATTTAATCCCACTCGAACCTAGCCTTGCTTTGTTTGAAGACGACAGCACAAGCTTCAATTTTATGACAGCCATTGACTCAGGAAACTACAAAGCAATCGCAACTTCTTTGGAATTTGGCGGCCTATTTCCAGCTAATGCGATAAGCAGCAAACACGAATTAGCGAGACGCTATCTGGCATTTTTTGGGTACGAACCGCTACCGCTTGCAGCAAAATTTGCAGCTGACAAACGTAAAATCTGCGCAGGCGAAACCGTTAGTTTTTCTTTTTCGGGCATAGGAAATCCTGACAGCTATTCCTGGAGTTTTGAGGGTGGAAATATTCAAAACAGCACCTTACCAAATCCAGTAGTTCAATTTGATGTTCCCGGAAAATATGGCGTGGAACTGCTTGTAAAACAAGGCGTAAACACCAATAGCTTTTCACTCAACGATTTTATTGAAGTGAATAATTGTACTGGAAATATTGAACATACAACTTCGGATTTCACGCTTTTCCCCAATCCGGCCACGGCCATAATACAAATTGAACGCAGCACATCAGTTAGTGAAAAATCGCTGATTCAGATTTTTGATTTGAGTGGAAGAATAGTAGTTGAAAGCACTTTTCCCGAAGGGGCAAAAAGCCTGCAAATAAACATCGAAAAACTGCCTCAGGGATATTATTTAGTGCGTTTCTCAAGTAAATCATCTCAAAAAACCACAAAACTAGTGGTGTATTAAATTACCTGTAAGTGCATGGGTTTTTAGTTTCCGATCAGCATAAACAAAGTAAACATCAGGCTTGCTCCACATGCAAATCCGACATAAATTTCTGCTGGTTTGTGTGCCGAAAGCCGCAATCGTGAAGTGGCTGTGATGCCAGCCATTAAAAGACTTATCAGCAATAAAAAGCTGTAATTAGCAGGAGAAAGCAGCGCCAAGCCTGCAAAAGCTCCTACGAGCGCACCAACAGCCGTGCTATGTAAACTAATTTTCCACCAAAGCGATACAGCGGCTGAAATAACCGTTAATAATGTGGCGCCAAGCATGTATAAATAAATGATAGGCGCGATTTGCAGCTGCTTGAGCATATAATAGGTCATATAAAAAAATACTGATGTAACTATCAGCGGACCAATGCGTTCACTACGCAGCGGCATCGATAGGCTGCTAATCATTTTAAAGCGCAACATCAATAAAATAATTGCCGTGGGTAACACAAAAGTGGTTAAAAAAATTAAGCCGCCTAATGTCCAAACTAAATTGAACGGAATGCGCAAAAGCAGCAGGTTTCCTTGCCAAATCAATGCCAAATAAGCCCAGCTGGGGATAAGTAAAGGGTGAAAAATGACTGAAAAGATTTTGGCCAGCGTGGTTTCCGTTTGCATAATAATTCTTAAAGTTCTTTACGCAATCGCGCTACTGGAATGCTGAGTTGCTCACGGTATTTTGCCACGGTGCGGCGGGCAATATTATAGCCTTTTTCTTTCAAAATAGCGGTTAGTTGCTCATCGGTAACCGGTTTGGATTTGTTTTCGGCATCAATGCAGTCGCTCAAAATCTTCTTAATCTCGCGTGTCGATATCTCTTCACCTTCCTCGTTTTGCATGGATTCGCTAAAAAAGCTTTTGAGCAGAAAAGTTCCAAAAGGTGTTTGCACATATTTACTGTTGGCCACGCGCGAAATAGTGCTGATATCAAGATTGACAATTTCGGCTATATCTTTCAAAATCATTGGCCGCAGCTGCGTTTCGTCTCCTGACAAAAAATAAGCACTTTGATAATCCATGATAGCGCGCATGGTAAAATAAAGGGTGTTTTGGCGTTGTTTTATGGCATCAATAAACCACTTGGCAGAATCGATTTTTTGCTTTACAAACATCATTAATAATTAAAACTGATTTTTTTTTAACAAAAGTTAAAGCTAGATTAATTAAAGTTTTATCAATTAAAATAATATAATCAGGATTACTTATTGGACTAAAATCTCTAATAGGTAAATCATTAATTTTAACATAAGCTTTTACTGGAGCTCCCATTCGTTCAGGACCATACTCTGGGAATTCTTGAATTTGTAAACCCTGTAAAGCTGCACTTTTAGCTAAGATA
>CAZOEV010000467.1:0-3069 GCA_964578915.1 uncultured Lentimicrobiaceae bacterium | reverse complement strand
GTTATTTTGTTTTTTATAGCTATTGCAACAGGAATTCTGATTCATTTTACTGTAAAAAATAAGTTTGTTGGCCTCAGCCATAAATCCAGCCTGCCGCTTCACCAGAACGAAGCCTGCAACACCTACCATCCAAGGCTTATTCTTGAAAACCTCAAAAATCTTAGTTTTACCAGAGCATTGTTAATTGCAGGCACGCTGGGCATTTTAATCAGTTTGGCCACCGGAATTATCGATGGAAGCCATCACCTAAACACCTTGATGGCCGGCAGCGAAAACGCTGCTTTTTTAAATGATGCGCATGATCACGCTCACGACCACGCACACGATCATGGTGGCGAAGCTGACTGGATACGCATCACTTTAATTGCGCTTATGGGTGTGATTTTGTATATCGTTGTAACAGCCAAAGACCATTTTTTGCAGGAGCATCTGTGGCAGCACATCATTAAAAAGCACTTCCTGAAAATATTTTTATGGACTTTCGGACTTATTCTGGCCATCTATTTTGTTAATCAATACGTCAATCTGCAGGACTGGATTTCGTCGAATTTGTACCTTGTATTACTTATCGCCTTAATTATCGGCATTATTCCTGAGTCGGGGCCGCATTATATTTTTGTGTTACTTTTTGCACAGGGTTCGCTGCCGCTCAGTATTTTACTAGCCAGCTCCATCGTTCAGGATGGCCATGGATCGCTCCCTTTGCTGGCCGAAACGCCAAAAGGTTTTATTTGGGCTAAAGTCATAAATATGGGCGTGGGTGCTATAGCCGGCATTTTAGGTATTGTGTTTGGTTTTTGATTTTTGTATCTTTACCGATGAAAAAACAATTGTCAATTTAAGCTATGACCAATGAAAATAATTTTATCAACAGATTTTAGTACGGAAAACGAGATGCTTTTCCCCTATGCGATCGACTTACTGAAAGAATCAGGTGGTGAAATCATTCTTTTTCACGCCTTTATGGATCAAATTCTGATGGGCGACAGCAGTTTTCCGGGCGGATTGGATTCCGATACTTTTTTCAACAGAGAGCTACTTATAGAAATGGAGGAGCAAGCTGGAAAGTTTATGCGTGAAAAGCAGTTGCTGCTCGAAAAAATGATTGCCGACGCCAACCTAAATACTATTCAGGTGAACCCTGTGCTCAAAGGCGGTGATCCGGAGATGGAACTGATTCAATTAGCAGAGAAAGAACTTCCTGATCTGGTTTTGATGGGAACGCACGGCAAAGGAAAAAAACGCTTTTTGGAAGGCAGCATGGCTAAAAGCGTAATGACGAAGCTTAACGTGCCATTGCTTTCAATTCCTGAAGCTTACCATTGGACAAAAAGCAATGATGTGCTTTATGCCACCAATTTTGGCCGGTTTGAAGTGAGTACCATTAATCGTATTTTTTCAACTCTTGAACATTATAATCCTGTTATTCATGTACTTCATTTGCAGGAAGATGCTGACGATGATAAACCAGGCTTGCTGATGGAAGAACTTAAACAAGCCTTCAGGCCTGAGATTTCCAAGGAAACTATCCGGTTTCATCTTGTAAAAACCACCATGCCGCAGGAAGCACTAAAGCTATTTTGCGAACAAAACAATATAAGCATGGCTTCATTTATTGCCAACCGCAGAAAGCTTATTGATTATATTTTCAAAGATAAAATCGGAAAGGACGCTTTTTTCGATTTAGGCATTCCAATGTTGACGGTTAGAGAGCCTTAGCAGCTTCTAAATACCAATTATTCAGCACTTTACCAACAGCTTCAAAGCCGTAAATATCAGCTACTGAAGAACGAAGCTTTTCAGAATTATACTGCTGGTAATTTTTTGACATCCAATAGATTGCTTCTCTCAACGCCGCTTCGTCACCTGGCTCTATGAGTAAACCGTTTTGCGCATTAATCATTTCGGGAATGCCGCCAACACGCGTGGCAACAACTGGCAGTCCGCAAGCCAAAGCTTCAAGGATAACCACCGGCATATTTTCGTAATTGCTAAACATCACCATAAAATCTGCTGAGGCCAAAGTTTTAGCCAGCTCCTCCCCTTCGAGTAAGCCTGTGAAATGCAAATTTGAAGTCAAATTTAACTGCACAGCGTAATTTCTAAGACGATCAAAATCCATTCCATCGCCAATTAAAATACATTCAAACGCAAGTTGCTCTTTTTTGAGTGCCGCCAAAACATTCAGCAAGCCACTGATGTTTTTGGATTTATCTTCAAAACAGCTGAGATGAACAAATCTAATCACTTCTGATTTTGGTTTATCTTCCAATATATTAAATACTTGCATATTCACCACATTTGGCAGCACATTATAATTAGGGTTTTCCAAACCATGATTGCGCATGGCCGTTGCCAGATTTTCAGTTACGGTAGTAATCCGTGCTGCCCTTTTTACAACAAAACGGGAAATAGTTTTCCTAAAAAACCCTTTAAAGCCATCATTCACAGGAAGATACCTTGACCAATGTTCGGTAATTAAATAAGGGATTTTGCGCTGGGCAGCCAGCAGCCACGCCAGCAGGCCAAGTCGGGTAAGAATGTGTACATGGATAAGATCGACTGCTCCACTTTCATTTTCCAGCATATTAACTGCCAATCTATTGGCTTTATAAAAACGCAATATGCCGATAAGTTTTGCGACTGGATTACTCGCTTTTGGTTTTTTATAATAAACGCAGTATTCTGTCAAATTTCCAGTTTGGTTTTTTCGCACTTCAAAAGTCGTTTTTTGATCTTTAATGGCATGAACATAAACCACAGAAACCTGCTGAAACAAAGCTGCAGCTTCGGCATGGCGGCGCACGAAAAGCCCAAACATGGGGTCTTCGCGATTGGGATACCAGCGCGCCAAAAACAAAATATGCAGCTTATCTTTTTTCATTATTTAACTATTTCATTTACAGCATTAACCGCATTTTCAAGTCGCTTATTGCCTTTACCGGAAATTTTCACAAACTGAAAACCGTAATGCTTAAGCCAGTTTTCGTATTTCTCAAACAGTTCAGCCCGCTGAAATGGATGTTCACGCAGCGGATCAGGTTCCCAATCAAGGTCAATATCACACAG
>CAZOEV010000466.1:0-3076 GCA_964578915.1 uncultured Lentimicrobiaceae bacterium | reverse complement strand
TGAGTTAGTCAAAAACTGCATTGAAAATAAAGGGGGTTCTGAAATTACAATTACTCTAGGAAAAGGGGGGGCAGTAATTGAAGATGATGTGGTTGTTGACGCTAGAAAAATAGACCAGCTAATTGATTTTTTAAATGATTTCTCGGATGTTCCAATTGATTTCGTTTTATTATCAATCCATTGAAAATAATTTGGGATTTCGAAAGCATAAATAAACCCACCAACAAGACAGATTCCCAGCAAGCGAGTGATTGAAAACTCATCTAAAAACAGCGATGCAATGGTATCTCCTATGGAATAAATGAAAATTCCATTGATGATGCTCTTTTTATTTAATTTGATTCTCAAGGTTTAATAAATGGTTTAAAAATGCACTTAAAAGATCGTATTAGCTTTCAGCATCAAAAATAATTTTTCATTAGTAAATGGAACGGAATAGCTGATTTCTGCTTCAGGATTAAACGCCCTAATGCCTTCAAGCAAAGCGAAATATATTCCAATACTATACATAAATGGTGGTTCACCAACAGCTTTAGATCCAAATACGCCAAAGTTGCTTTCATTTTCATCTGCTTCAGGATACAAAATTTTAATTTCGTCCGGAACAGATAAAATATCTGGTATTTTATATGTGCTAAGCGTATCTGCCATAAGTTTTCCTTGTTGAGAAAACCGAATTTCTTCCATCGTCATCCAACCTATGCCCTGTATCAATGCGCCTTCCACTTGTCCTCTGTCAATTATAGGTGCTAAACTTTTTCCGATGTCGTGTACAATTTCAACGCTATCCGTTTTAAAAGTACCACGAAGACAATCTATTGTAATTTCAAGGATGGCAGTGCCATTAACATGATAAGCAAATGGATTTCCTTTTTCAATTTTTTTATCAAAAAATAATCCGGGTGTTGCATAAAAAGCATGCGCTGAAAGATTTACACGATCTCGGTATGCGCTCATAATAAAATCTTTCCAAGATAAATCAGTTAGAATACCATTCTGGTAAATTGCTTCGTTCCTTATTTCGTAAACATCCTTAGTATTTGAATTCAGTATTTTTGGAATTGCATTAACAAGTCTTTGCAACAAGGATTCACATGCCATTCGTGTTGCATTTCCATTCAAATCAGCGCCTGTGCTTGCAGCTGTAGGCGATACATTGGCAGTACGGGTTGTATTTGTGGTTTCAATTCTGATATAATTTTCAGGAATTGAAAAAATATTTGCGGCAACTTTTCTAATTTTTTCATTTACACCCTGTCCCATTTCTATGGCACCTGTGCTGATGCTGATACTTCCATCCTTATAAATATGCACAAGCGCAGATGCCTGATTTAGAAAAGTGCTTGTAAAAGAAATACCAAAACAAACGGGCATTACAGCCAATCCTTTTTTTATAACACGGTGATTTTTATTAAAATCATTGACTCTTTGCTTTCTTTCTTCTAGCCCAAAATCATTGACAGCCTGATGCCAGCATTCTTGCGTTTTGTTTTTTGTGGCCAGCATGCCATAAGGAAATGATTCTCCCTGACTAATCAGGTTGGCTTGTTGTATTTCTGATGGTGACACATTGAGTTTCTGTGCTGCTTCGTAAATGGCACTTTCAATAACAAACATAGCCTGAGGGCCTCCAAAACCACGAAATGCCGTGTTTGTTGGTAAATTTGTTCTGCAACAAATACCTTTAGCCTGCACGTTTGGAATGAAATAGCTGTTTGTAGCATGAAACATGGATCTTTCGAGAATTGAGGTTGATAAATCGGCATAAGCTCCTGAATTTTGAAAAAATGTTACCTCATACGCTTTTATTTTTAGGTCTTTTGTCAAACCAATTTTGAAGTCAGAGGAATAAGGATGGCGTTTGCCGGTACTATTAATATCCGTATTTCGCGATAAAATCAGCTTGACAGTTTTGCCAAGTTTAAAAGCGGATAAAGCAGCCAAAGCAGCCCATTGATTGGCTTGGTCTTCTTTGCCACCAAAAGCACCTCCAAGTCGGATAACTTCGGTCTCGATCTGATTCATGGATAAACCAAGAACATCAGCTACTGTGGTTTGAACAGATGTGGGCGATTGGGTAGAGGAAATAATTTTAAATCTGTTCGATTCCTGCGGTAATGCAATAGAAATTTGGGTTTCAAGATAAAGATGTTCTTGTGCACCTGATTCTACGGTATTTGAAAATATATAATCACATTCGTCCCAGGCTTTTTCGGTATCTCCGCATGAAAATATCCTTTCAGTGCCAATAATTTCGCCCGCTTTGTATGCGATGCGAGGATCGAAAATTGAAGGCAGAGCAGTGTATTCTAGCTTGATTAGCTTACAAGCAAGTCTGGCAGTTCTTTGATCAGAAGCCACAACAACGGCAATTGGCTGTCCGAAATAAGTAAAAATACTTTCGGCAAGTAAGGGTTCGTCTGGAATGATATGACCAATCTGGTTTTTGCCTGGAATATCTTTATACGTGAAAACAGCAATAACGCCCTCCATAGTTAGCGCTTGTGAAATATCAAGCGCTGTAATTTTGCCATGAGAAGCCGGTGCTGTAAAAACGGAGGCAAAAAGCGAATCTTCGGGTAATTTTAGGTCATCCGTAAATTGAGATTTGCCCTGTACGTGTAATTTTATATCGTAATCTTTCATTTGTATCTGACTTACAAAAATGAATTAAAAATTTCAGTTTTGAATTCCTATTTCTTTTGGAAATAATTCAGTGTAATGCAACAATATCAATTGTTTAAGCAACAGTTTTTTATATTCTGCTGTTCCACGAACATCGCTTATAGGTTTTATTTCTGTCATGGCAATTTCGGCTGCTTTTTTAAAATTGGAGAGACTATTTTCTTTCTTTTTTAAAAAATCAGCGGTTTTTATCAAACTCAGCGGAATAGGAGCAACACCTCCAGCCGAAAGACAAATATTTTCGATTATTCCGTCGTTCAACTCAATCATAACCGCCGAATTAACACTTGCTATATCGAGATGAATACGCTTTGATACTTTTTCGAAATTAAACAGCATTTTATGCTTTGGAATCGGGAAAAATAGCGACTCCATATATTCGTCCGGTTTT
>CAZOEV010000465.1:0-3090 GCA_964578915.1 uncultured Lentimicrobiaceae bacterium | reverse complement strand
ATTTATTAATTGGTGTTTATTGTTCGTTAATAAATTGCGTTGTTCTCAGCTTTAAATAGGTGATGATTTTTGCAACATCTTCTTCCGAAACATTTTGGTCAGGCATAGCCAATTTGTAGCGTTGGCGCATGGCTTCGATGTCAGCTTCAGCAAGATGCTCCTCAGGGTTCATAATCCATGTTTTAAGCCATTCTTCGGTACGGCGTTTGTCAACCATAAGCAGGTCGGGACCGTTGAATTCTTCACCAAATTTATGACAAGCGTTACAGCCGTAGTTCAAAAATTCCATCTCCCCATCAAGCAGGTTTTTCATTTCTATAGCCGAAGGTTGGAAGGCCTGCATCTGCATATCGGCCTGAACTCTTTTTGAATACGCCAACAAACGTTCGCCTTCTGCTACCTCACTGTGTTTTACGGTGAGGTAACCCTGCAATTTGCGGCCTTCAGCACTGTGGTAATGATCCAGCAATAGAGGATACATACCCGCACGCGAAGCTTTGAATGCTAATGTAGCCGTTTCGCCAGGGCGCCAACGATACATTTGGTCATAAGCAGAAATCTCATACACATAATGATCTAGCTTAGAATCACCAAGATTGGTGATGTGGATTTCCACGTCTTTGCCCTGATCTACTGTTATATTACCTGGTTTTACAACACCATTTTCGATGGTTGCAAAAACGTGCATAACTTTTCCCCGGGTTTCTGTTCTTTCAGCACCAGCTTCTGTATAATAGGGCGATTTCTCCATCTTGTAAATATTCGTTCCAACAGGATAAGTTTCTACAGATTCAAAATCGTTAGCAGAGATGAGTGCAGTATAGTGTGGCTCGCCCATTGGCAATGGCATATCATAAATTATAGACATCTTATCACCCTCAATATCAATTAACTGATGATTTTGAGGATGCAAAGGACCTACTGGATTAAAACGGTCGATGGATAATTTATTGAGCGAAATAAGGTATTTTCCATGGGGATTAACAGCATCGCCATGAGCAGCAACAAGGTGACCAACGTTGTAGTGTGATGACACATAATCAATCACTTTCAGGTTGATATAATCCCATTTTGTAATTCTGGAATCCACATAGATAGAGGTATAAATTACGCCAGGTTCTTTGTCATATTGATTATGGAGTGGTCCCAAACCTACCTCAACGCTTCCGTGAAGGGCTGTTTCGAGTGAAATAATAGGAATACCAAATTCATCCACACCTTCAAAGTTTTTGTCTTTGATAGCTTGGGTAATTTTTTCCCAGGAAAAAACCCAGGCATGAGAGTCAAGTTTACCAGCCACAACAATATATTTACCGTCGGGACTAACATCAACGCCATGAGGTGATTTTGGTTCAGGAATAAGGAAAAAGATACCGTTTTCAACAGCTACATCAATCGGAATAACTTTATGACCATTGATTGTTTTATACTTTCCTTGTTTTATAAGATTTTCGGCTTCTTTCCAGTTTACCACGTGAAGATAATCCACATCACGAGAAGAGCAACCCGCTTCAAAAGGCGGACGGCCACTTTCGATGCCACCATAATACATCTCGGTACAGAATGAATTGGTAAATGACCAACCATAGCTAGCATTCTTACCCATATCAGTAAGGTCTTGTGTGTATGGAGGAAACTCCATGGTAAAGGAATTTTTTTCGTCGATTTTACCAATTTCGTTGTCGAATTTCCAGTAAGTAATTCCACCGCGCCAATATTTTTTAAAGTTGGATTCTGTTAGCGGATGATATTTGCGGTCTAAAGGTGCAGGATATTGCGCTGCTTCGCCAATATATTCAGAGTTTGGTGTAAAGAAACAGCCGCCGTGGTTACTTCTAAAAATAGGATTATTCACGGTTTGTTTCAACTCCCAGTCTTCCAACGAAATAACAAAAACACGTGGATTGGCTTTGTCGTTTACAACAGCCCATTTCCCATTATAATCTCCGTTAGTTTCAGAAAATCCTGGGTGATGCGTATCGCCCCAGTCAATTACCTGACCGTCGATATAACCTGATTGCAGTACTTCTTGGCTTTCCTTGCTATAGCCAAATCCGTTTTCGGGCTGGCGAGAAGAAGTTGGTACATATTTTACCAAACGCATAGATGGCACGGTGTACAAAATCATGTTACCAGCCTGACCACCCGAGTTGAGTGCAATATATTCATCTTTAAGGTTATCGGGCGTATAGGTTTTGGCTGCTGCCAGCACATCATCGGCATTCAGGCCACGACGTTTTACTACCTCGCCGAACGATTCATTTCCATAAGGAGCTCCTGAAACTCCAGCCTTTGATTTGCCTCCCTTGTCGCCGCATGAAGTCATTAGCGCCATTGCCGCAATGACCATTACAGCCATCAGAAGACCAGGATTGGTGTATTGATTATATTTTTTCATAACACATTATTTCTTGGTGATTAACTTAATGATTACATGCTGATTTGTTCGGACAACAATTTCTTGGCGCGCAAACCTACATCAGCAGTTTTAATCTGATATTGGAAATACTGCTCAGCCCATAGGAAAGCGTCCTTCCATTTGCCTTCTTCGGCATAGCGCTCGTAATTGGCTTTGGCTTTTTTGGCCAGCTCCAATTGGTCGAGTGCATCAACTACCAAAGCCTCTACATAAGGATATTTTTGGTAATCGTTTTCTTTGAGGTAGGTAACCACGCTATTGATAACATCCTGTGTTTCATTGATAACCTTGATTTTATCCTCGTAGTTCTTTTTATATCCGGCCAGCTCTTCGGCTGTAAGTACAACACCTCCAACTTCGTCAGGATTGGCAACATAACCTTTTGGCTTTACAAGGAAAATCCCCTCCATTTCCAAGTGGAGCGCTGAACAAAACTCTGTGCAATAAAATGGAAATACACCAGCTCTGTCGGCTGTAAAGGTGAGTGAAGCTGTTTTTCCTGGCTCAAAACTGCCATGAACGCCATAAGTAGAAACTGTGAAGCCATGGGTTTCGTCTTCAGCTCTTTCGAGGTTTGTAAGGTGGAAAGTAACCACATCACCTTCTTCTACTTCAACAATTTCGGGTGTGATATGTGAGCGAATCAAAGTGCCAAAAACATGTACCCGATT
>CAZOEV010000464.1:0-3094 GCA_964578915.1 uncultured Lentimicrobiaceae bacterium | reverse complement strand
ACCGCTACAATGATTGATGCTCATGAAGCTCTTCGGATGGGTTTAGTGCAAAAAGTTGCAGAACCCGATGAGTTGCTTAATGAAGCTATGAAACTAGCTGAAACGATCACACAAAAAGGCAAGCAAGCAGTAGAAAAGGTTAAAGTGTTGACCCATAAAGCTATGGAAGTCGATTTAGAGACCGGAAGCAAGCTTGAATCCGAGCATTTTGGATCGCTTTTTGGCGATAATTCCGAAGGCCGCGAAGGCATGCAAGCTTTCCTGGAAAAACGTAAACCCAATTGGTAATATACAAATATTAGAACTTATTTTATGACATACGACGAAAGATTACAGCAGGTTGCGGTGCTTGGTGCCGCAGGTAAAATGGGTAGCGGAATTTTGCTCCTCACCGCTGTGGAAATGGCTGATTTAAGCCTTAAACCTGAAAACAAAGACAAAACTTATGTGCTAAATGCTATCGACCTATCAGACGAAGGCCTGGCTGGATTGATGGATTATTTGCGTGCGCAAGTGACAAAAATGGCCGAGAAAAAGACCGTGGCCTTGCGAAATTTTTATGCAGAAAGAGCCGATTTGATCGAGAACTACGACGTCATTGCGCAATATGTAAATGATGTATTAAAAATCGTAAGGCCTACAACTGCTATGGAAACGGCTTATCGATCAAATCTGATTTTTGAGGCTGTTACAGAAAATAAGGCGCTTAAAGTAAAAATCCTGAAGCAGATTGACGAAAATAATCCGAACAAACCTTGGTTCTTTACCAACACTTCTTCAGTACCAATCCACCTGATTGAGGAGGAAGCAGCTTTGAAAGGCCGTGTTTTGGGCTTCCATTTTTACAATCCTCCCGCCATTCAAAAACTGGTAGAACTGATTGTTACCCAAGCCAGCCTGCCCGAAATGCAAGAGTTTGCCAACAATTACGCCAAAGCGCTGCGGAAAATTGTGGTGCCAAGCAACGACAAAGCCGGATTTATCGGCAATGGACACTTTATGCGTGATGCTTTGTATGGCATAAATCTGGCAAAAAAAATAGCTGCTGACCGTCCGCTCTACGAAGCAATTTATATGGTCAACAAAGTAACGCAGGATTTTTTGGTTCGCCCAATGGGAATTTTTCAGTTGATTGATTATGTCGGCATTGATGTGGTACAATTTATTATGAAAGTGATGAATCCACATCTGCAAGACGAAAACCTTCACAGTGATCTGCTTGATCAAATGTTGGAGCTTGGCGTAAAAGGCGGGCAAATGTCGAATGGCGCACAAAAAGATGGCTTCCTGAAATACGAAAAAGGCGCAATAACAGCGGTTTACGATAGTAAGCAGCAAGCATATATCTCCCTTGACAGCTTCTCAGGAAAATGTGACCAACAACTTGGTGCGCTTCCCGAAAGCTACAAACCTTGGAAAAGTGCTGTGCGCATTGCTGACAAAGACAATCATTTTTCGGCCTATTTTAATTCAATTAAAAAGTCAGATGAGTATGGTGCAAAACTGGCCGTAGGTTATGGAAAAAATTCAGATGCCATTGGCCGTAAATTAGTTAACGATGGTGTGGCTCACAATCACGATGACGTAAACACCGTGATGCTCACCGGATTTTTTCATGCCTACAATCCGGTAAATAACTTTTTCGCCTAATTCAAAAATAGAACACAATGCAGAAAAAACTCTATATGACAGCCGGCTACAACACCATCTCAATGGGAACCGGTCGCAAAGAATTTAATCCAAAAAAGGCACGTCCGGGCCTCGAAAACTATATCAGTGAAGCAGGCAAAGGCGTTGTCAAACAAATTGGTGATGCCGACAAGATTGACGAAACCGTAATAGGTAACTTTATGGCAGCCCGTTTTAATAAGCAAGCGCATTTAGGCGGTTTTGCTGCTCTGGTAGATGATAAACTGGAGAACAAACCTTCGCTTAGCGTTGAAGGCGCTTGTGCTTCAGGTGGTTTGGCACTTATTTCAGCTATGCGCTCAGTGCTGTCGGGCACTGCCGATGTGGTGCTTTCGTTGGGCGTTGAGGTACAAAATACCGTAAAAGCTATTTATGGTGCCGATGTTTTGGCCGGAGCCGGATGGTTTCAAAATCGAAAAAAGGGCCATGCATATTTCTTCCCTGGACAGTTTTCTGATCGCGCCGGCGTTTATTACGAAAAATACGGCTATGACTACGCACGTGCTGGCATGAAACAATGGTTTGTAAATGCCTTTGAAAATGCCCGCTTGGACTCAACAGCTCAGGAAAATCACAACACCACTACTGATTTAGCTGGTCTTTACGACAAAATGAAGCCCAATGGCAGAAGTTTTGTCGATAACCTGAATGTACTCGACTGCTCTAAAGTTTCTGACGGTGCTTCGGGAATAATTGTGGCATCGGAAGAAGGCTTAAAAAAGATGGGAATAGAAAAGTCACAGGCTGTAGAAATTGCCGGATGGGCGCAAATTACCCGCAATATCACCAAAGATCCTGCTGATATGGTGGAATTGACTACCATTAAAAAAGCTGCCGAAAAGGCAATGGAAAACGCCGGAATCACAATTGATCAGTTGGGAACTGTTGAAACACATGACTGTTTTAGTATTGCTGGCGTGCTGGCTACCGAAGCTTTAGGTTTGGCGGCCAAAGGCAAAGGTGCTGAATATGTTGCGGCAGGAAAAACAGCTCGCAATGGCGAAATGCCTATGAACACTACTGGCGGACTTATCGGCTGGGGTCATCCTACGGGTGCTACAGGCGTACATCAGGCAGTAACAATTTGGCAGCAATTGACCGGAAATGCGGGACAGGCGCAAATAAAACTTCCTGAAAATCGACCTTATGGCATGACTATCAATATGGGTGGTGATGATGTTACTGTGGTAGCTATCGTTTATAAAAAAGGATAATTTTCTCATTTACTAAAAAGACTTAATTATGAAAAAGTTTGCAGTTGTATTAGCCGGATGCGGCGTTTATGACGGCGCCGAAATCCATGAAGCCACTTTAGCTATGCTGGCTATTGCGCAGGCAGGTGGACAATATCAATGCTTTGCCCCCGATGTGGATCAACACATGTTATTAATCACCTCAACGGCGA
>CAZOEV010000463.1:0-3095 GCA_964578915.1 uncultured Lentimicrobiaceae bacterium | reverse complement strand
TTATAATATATATCAGGCAACTAATCCGTATTAATGGGTGCTTTCAAACTATTTAGAAATTTTCTAAATTAAATATAATCTGGTATTTGAATGCTTGTTTTGCTGAAAATAGGTTTTCTTTGCATTTCAAAATAGATCTGCTTGTATGTTTTTCTTCGGCCTGCTTTCTACAAACTTACCTTACATCCTGCTTGGCGTGGTGTATCTGGTTACGTTTGCCTCTTTTTCGCTCAAGGCCTTGGAGCAGGATGCCATGGATCAGGCTGAACAACAAGCAAAGCATATATTCCTAGAGGCCAATGATTTAATTGATAGCCCATCTAATTGTTTTCAGTTCTATGATCAAGTAGCGCAGCAAGCCATTGAAACAAAGTTAAATGCGTTAATCAAACCTTTACCACCACTATTAAAGGTGCAAAAGTGGATTGCTCCACCAAGATTTCTTTCACAGTTTATTCCTCATTTTTTATTCAGCAGGCCTCCTCCAGCCTTGGTTTAATTTCTTAATTTTTGCTTTTCACATTTCTTCTGAAAAGCAGTTCAATTTTTTCTAAGAATTTACTTATTGCTGATTATGAAATATTTAAAGATATTTTCAATTTTTCTATTACTGTTTTTAAGTCAATTTTTGCAGGCGCAGCAATTGCACTTTATCCTAAATGACAGTACCGGTATTCCAGAAATCGTACTTGATGAAATCACGATTCGTGCGCCTAAAGATAGGCTCGAACTAAAAAACCTTACTGGCGCGGCTACGGTGCTAACAGCCCGTACCATCAAAGAAAGCGGCATCGAATCGGTTAAAGATCTTTCTGCCATCACACCCAATCTTTTTATGCCCGATTACGGCTCCAAACTTACTTCGCCAATATATATCCGTGGTATTGGAAGCCGGATTAATGCGCCTTCGGTTGGCCTATATGTAGATCAGGTTCCGTATTTTGAAAAATCCGCTTTCGACTTCGATTTCTTTGATATTGAACGCATTGAAGTGCTTCGTGGGCCACAAGGAAGCCTTTATGGTCGCAATAGCATGGGCGGCATCATCAATGTGATTACCAAATCGCCGGGCGAAAAACCCGAGACTAGCTTTCGTGTTTCTGCAGCCACCAAAGGCGAATATGCTGCCGGTTTGAGCCATTATAATAAAATCAGCAAGGATGTCGCTTACAGCATTTCGGCCAATTACCGCCATACAGACGGCTTTTTCACCAATACTTTCTTGAATGAGCAGGTCGATTATATGGATGCTTTTGGCCTGCGAAACCGACTTATCTGGCAAATCAACGAACGCTGGCAGCTCTCAAACGTATTGAGTTACGAATACAGCAAACAAGGCGGCTATCCGTATGCCATCTACAACGATTCGCTGCAAAAACCGGAAAGCATCCGCTATAATCAACAGTCGGGCTACGAAAGAAATATGCTTACCAATGGCTTAATTATAAATTATAGCGGTAAAAGCTTCGATATGATTTCTACAACAAGCTACCAGCTATTATCTGATTTTCAAGAAATTGATCAGGATTTTACTGTTGATTCCATGGTGTTTGCAACCCAAAAACAAGACCAGCAGATGCTGTCGCAGGAATTTGTTTTTAAATCAAAATACAATGGAAATTATCAATGGATAGCAGGAGTTTTCGGCTTCGTACAGGTACTTGACAAACCCGTTGATGTAGATGTTTATATGCAAAATATGCGTCTACTAAGAAAATACAACGAACTCAATAGTGGTTTTGCTGTTTTTCATCAATCGAGTCTGGAGAATTTGCTAATCAAAGGTTTAACACTAACTGCCGGCATAAGAATCGACTTTGAGCAAAACAAACTCGATTATACTGACAACAGAGTGATGAATGGACAGGAAATGAACGTTGCCGATACCACTTATCCGGCGCTTAAATACAATGAAGTTTCCCCAAAAATCGCCTTTTCTTATGCCGTAAGTCAAAACACTTCGATCTATGCTTTGGCTGCTAAAGGCTATAAAACAGGAGGTTTTAACACTACATTCGAACGTCCGGAAGACCTAACTTTTCTACCCGAACAAAGTTGGAATTATGAAATCGGCCTAAAAGCCTCTCTCTTTGAGCAACGCACTTTTGCTGAACTTTCGTTGTTCTACATCGACTGGACAAATCAGCAGATATATCAGACAGTACCCAGCGGACGTGGCTCTATGCTAAAAAATGCCGGCCACAGCCTGAGCAAAGGATTTGAGTTTTCGCTAAAAAGCGCGCTGCCGAAAAACTTTGAAGTTTTTGTTTCTTATGGCTACACCCACGCTACATTTTTATCATATGTAGTCGATTCCACCAAAAATTATAACGGCAACTATTTGCCTTATGTGCCACGACACACCATGGCTTTTCAGCTTAACAAATCCATCAATCTCAGCAGCCGCTTTATCGACCAAATCCGGATTAGTGGTTTATGGAAAAGTACCGGAGAACTTTTCTGGAACGAAGAAAATAACTTCGAACAAAAAGCCTATAATCTGGTTGATTTCAATGTGAGTTTTAAAAAGGACATGTTTGAATTGCGGCTATTTGGTAAGAATATTTTTGGAGAGGAATACAACTCATTTTACTTTGAGGCTCTTGGAAATCAATATATTCAATCAGGAAGGCCAGCGCAATTTGGCATCGATATTTCTATAAAAATATAAGCATGAAGCAAGCCAATTGGCCAAAGTTTCCAGTACTATTTAGCCTGTATATTGCACAGTCGGTACCCATGAGCTTTTTCTCGACCGTGGTACCTGTCATCATGCGTCAGGAAAATTATTCGCTGGAGTCAATCGGCCTGCTTCAACTGGTAAAGTTGCCGTGGATTTTGAAATTTTTGTGGGCGCCATTGGTTGATAACAATGCTTCAACCATGCGCCAATACAAGCGTTGGATTTATTTGTCGGAATTTTTCTACGCACTTATTATATTACACATTGGATTTTTTAGTTTGCAAACCGATTTCAGTCTGATCGTAGCTTTAATGCTGATTGCCTTTACTGCTTCGGCCACGCAAGATATTGCTACAGATGCCTTTGCCATACTTTTACTCAAAAAAAGTGAACGTAGCCTGGGAAATAGTAT
>CAZOEV010000462.1:0-3108 GCA_964578915.1 uncultured Lentimicrobiaceae bacterium | reverse complement strand
ATTTCTCGATTATAAAGTGTCTGATTTTTATAAAGCAGATGCCGAAAAACCCCATTGGACTGTAGGCATAGGATTAAAGCTAGCCATGAATGAAAACTTCATTCTTTCAGCTGATTACGGCCTTGCACTGAACGATCAGGATGGAAAAAGCGGTTTATACATCGGGCTGAACTACTTGTTTTAGCAAGTGTTTGAGGTGGAAGTATGTTTATTAACTGCTTGTTATTTGAAAGATTGGAAAATAGCCTTATTTTTGTACGACTTATGATTAATAACCGGAGCAAAGCTTTCAAAAAACACAGCTTTTGCCCCTAAAAATAAATCCAGAATTGATGGAACAACAAAAAAATCGTTATTGTGTCATCATGGCAGGTGGCATTGGTGCACGCTTTTGGCCCATGAGTAAAACCTCCCGCCCCAAACAATTTCTCGACATTTTAGGCATTGGCAAAACTTTATTGCAGATGACTTTTAACCGCTTCACGCGTCTTTGTCCGGCCGAGAATATTTATATCGTAACCAACGAAATATACCGTGAGCAAGTTCAGGAACAGTTGCCTGGCATAGCTCCCGAACAAATTCTTTGCGAACCGGCACGTCGCAATACCGCACCCTGTATAGCCTACGCCAACCACGTAATCATGGAACGCGACGCCAATGCAACAATTGTTGTAGCGCCATCAGATCATATTATTTTACAGGAAGACGTTTTTGCCGAAAATGTGAACGAAGCCATGATAGCTGCCGAGAAAAACGACTGGCTGATCACCCTCGGCATTGAGCCCAGCCGCCCCGATACCGGCTACGGCTATATCCAGTTTTTGGAAGAAAGTGTTTTGCCAGAAATGCCTAAACTGAAAAAAGTAAAGACTTTTACAGAAAAACCCAGCCTAAGCATCGCACAGAGTTTCCTCGAAAGCGGTGACTTTCTCTGGAACGCAGGCATTTTTATCTGGTCTCTAAAAAGTATCAATACTGCATTTGATCGCCATCTATCAGAAGTGAACGAGCTTTTCAAAGAAGGAAAAGGAAAATACAGCACACCCGACGAACAGGAATTTATCCGTCAGACTTATTCTGTGTGCCGCAATATTAGTATTGATTACGGCGTGATGGAAAAAGCCGATAATGTGTATGTTATGTCGGTTGATTTTGGTTGGAGCGACCTCGGAACCTGGGGTTCTTTATACGAAATACGCAGCAAAGACGAAAAGAATAACGCCATAGTTGGAAATAATGTAATGACTTATGATACAGAAGATTGCATTATAAACGTTCCAAAAAATAAATTGGTGGTTTTACAAGGCTTGAAGGATTATATCGTTGTAGAAGACGACAACGCCCTGCTGATTTGTAAAAAAGAAGACGAGCAAATGATTCGTCAGTTTGTGAATGACATCAAAGTAGAAAAAGGCGAACGTTTCGTGTAAATACTGTGTTAGTTTTTAGGATTGGCTGAACATCTTGTGGTCAAAAATTGTTTTCATCTCTTGAAATTCTGATAAAATATTAGCCTTAATTGGCTTGTTTTTTCGGAAACACTTACTTTCGTAAAAAACAATGCCATAAAAAAGGTGTTTATTACTCATTTAAACCTGTCCAAATGCGAATTTTTATAGTTGCCCTCGTTTTATTGTTTTCAACATTTTTTTCGGCTACGGCTCAACAAGGAAAGGCCATTGCTGGCGAAGTGATGATACAGTTGAAAGCCCATCAAAGCCTTGAATCTGTTCAGGATTTCCTGGAAACTAACGATTTGCAAGTCAAAGAACAGCTTTCGCGCAGGCTGGGTATTTATTTGCTCTCTTTCGATGAAAATCAGCGCTCGGCGGCGCAGCATATCACCAGTTTGAAACAGCATAACAGCATCGCATTGGCGCAGGCTAACCATGAAGTGGCATTGCGTGAAGCCACAGAAACAACACCCGATGACCCGTTTTTTGAAAATCAATGGGGATTTCACAACGATGGCTCAGGAAGCGGCATTGAAGGCGCTGATATTGACGCGCTGCGTGCCTGGGATTATACTACAGGCGGATTAACTGCAACCGGCGATACCATTGTTGTTGCGGTGATTGATGGCGGTGCGTACTTGCAGCACGAAGACCTTAACTTTTTCAAAAACCGACACGAAATTCCAGGCAATGGCATTGACGACGACAACAACGGCTATGTGGACGATTACGACGGCTGGAATGCCTACAACAATAGCGGAAATGTTTCCAATGATTCGCATGGAACCCACGTTTCGGGTACAATTGGTGCTATTGGAAACAATGATTTGGGCGTAACAGGCGTAAACTGGAACGTGAAAGTGATGCCAATTTCCGGGTCTTCAAGTATTGAATCAACGGTTGTAAAAGCCTATTCCTATGTGTATGAATTACGCTACACCTACAATGCAAGCCAGGGCGATTCAGGTGCTTTTGTGGTAGCTACGAACGCTTCTTTTGGCGTTGATTTCGGCAATCCCGACAGCTATCCGATTTGGGGCGCTATGTACGACAGCCTTGGTGCCATCGGAGTTTTGAGTGCCGGAGCTACTGCAAACCGTAGCGTGAATGTGGACGAGCAAGGCGATATTCCGACAGCTTTTGAAAGTCCGTGGCTGATTACTGTGACCAATACAACCAACCAAGACGTAAAATATAACAGTGCGGGTTACCGCCTGCTTTCGATTGACTTGGGCGCACCCGGCACAACGATTTATTCCACACGTCCTGCCCCTACAAATTATGGCTACGCTACCGGAACCAGCATGGCTACGCCGCATGTGGCAGGAGCTGTGGGCTTGTTGTTTGCGGCGGCCGATACAGCTTTTATGGAAGCCTATCACGAAAATCCGGGCGTTTATGCCTTGTTTATCAAGGAATACCTGCTCAATGGTACCGATCCGCTCGAAAGCCTAGATGGAATTACCGTATCGGGCGGCAGGTTGAATATTTACAACGCCATCAACCTTTTGCTTGGAAATATTCAGCTGAATGCATCAATCAACGACAGCCTGCATACAACTGTGCGCCTGTTTGAAACGGCGATGGATTCCATTGTTTTTGAAAACAGCGGAAGCTTTGACCTGGATTTGTTATTTAGTCTGGAAGAAGCCAC
>CAZOEV010000461.1:0-3112 GCA_964578915.1 uncultured Lentimicrobiaceae bacterium | reverse complement strand
CATATCTGACCTACATGCGCTGGTTGGGTTAAAAGCCGTTACGGACTAGTCTCCCGGGTAGGTAAATGCCCCAAAATCCAATGGAAGGCCGTCTCCTGATTGTGTAACATCATTGCCATCAGGTGTGTGAAGCGTATAATCAACTCCAACTTGTGATAATTGTAATCCAATAGTAGCAGGTGCGCAATATAAGCCTGAAGTAGTAACTACGCCATTAACCAAAACAGTATAAATGTTTGGCGGATTACTTAAAACTAATGCGCCATCCATTAACCTCTCGCAGCTAGTTACATCATCAATTGCCATCACAGTATAAGTGCCTAATGCCCAGTTGTTAATGCCAAAACTAATAGCATTTCCTGTGCCAGCAACAATTACTGGTGGTGTTATAGCTGTATTTGACTTGTATAAATAATAGGTAACACCTAAATCAGAATCACTTAATCCTATCTCAAGATTGTCATTTGAACAAAATTGTCCCTGTGGCGTGATAGTATATAGGTTTGGTATTTCATTAATAATTCCAATGCCATCCATTTGTGTTTCGCAGGAATTACTGGTTGAGGCAACTGCCCAGTATTGGCCCGGTTCGGATTGAGGGCTGAAATTAAACGGTGTGCCATTTCCAACAATGGTTTCTTTAACGCCAGAAACATCATGCCAAAGTGTATAATCTACACCTATTTCGGAGCCTGACAGCCTGAAACTAACATCAGGACATGATGACCCCTGGGGGGAGAGTGTAAAAATTTGTACTGAATTATAGATATTGACCTCACCTGACATATCACTCCAGCATTCAAGTCCTCCCGGATGTGTCAATTTTGCTTTAACAGTATAAGTTCCGGCAGTGTTTTGAAAACCAAAGTTTATTGATCCGGTTGAACCGGCTATTGAAGATATAAGCGCTGCACCTCTGTATAAATAGTAAGTGGCATCGGTTTCGAAATTCTCAAGATAAATAGCCAATGGCGCGCATCCTCCAGATTGAGGACTAATTTCAAAAATTTCTGGATTGGAATAAATCGTTGTTGAACCATCCATCCAGCTCCAGCAATTTGTAGCTGGATTTACGGCCTTGATCCGATAAATACCTTCGTCAAATTGAGGGCCAAAGTTAATAGGGCCACTGCTACTGCATGTCAAAGGACCTTGAATTTCAATAAACGCCTTACCAGCTGGTTCCAGATATAAATAATAATCTATTCCAACTTCGCAATCTTCCAATATGATATCAGAACCCGCACAATCAGTAACAGGCGACATAACATACTGAATGGGTTGAGGATTAACAACTACTTGGTTTGTGTAAAATATTTCGCAACCAGTAACGGTATTGCTGGCATGGATTCGGTATGTGCCTGGTTCGGATAAGGTTCCAAAGCAAATTGGCCCGCCATTTATATCTCCGGGGACAATAGCGCCAACCGGCTGACCATTTAACCAGAGTCGATAATTAATTCCTGCTTCTGAGCCAATCAGGCAAAGTTCCTGGTCGTTTTCACATAATGGGCTTTGTGGCGTAATTTGAAACTCTTTAGGTATGGAGTCGGCGATCAGGCTGCCATGCATATCGATTCTACAAATTACATCAGTATAATCAATGTAAGCTGATACCGTATAAATTCCAGCATTGGTTTGGCTGCTAAAATTGAAAGGATTGCCTGTTCCGTTTGCAGTTTCAATAGCAGCCGTATAATAGCCATTAAAATCTTCGTAGTTTAGTTCGTAAACAGCCCCTATTTCAGAGTTTCCGAGACGTGGTACGATGGGTGTGCAATTATCGCCCGGTTGAAAATAACTTAGCGAATAAGCATTGGGTAATGGATTTACAATAATTTCAGCATTGCCAAGCATGTCTTGTGTCAATCCGGTAGCGATATTTTTCGCTCTCACCGTATAAATTCCTTGCGTTGAAAATCCTCCAAAATGAAGCGAGTCGCCAGTGCCAGGCACGTCAACCAAAACACTTGTTCCTCCACGAGATAAAGTATAAGCAACGCCAATTTCGGAACCATCCAAACCTATTTCTGTTGATGAGCCAAAGCAAATTGACTCGCCTCCATAAACATGAAATATAGATGGATAAGGGTTGATAGTAACCGATACGCTACCCGACATTTCAACAGAGCAACCAGTAACAGGATTTGTTGCAATGGTAGTGTAATCTCCGGCATCAGTTTGATAACCAAATTCTAACGGACTTCCAGTTCCAGCTTCGGGGGTTCCAATATCAGAACCATTTAATAACAATTGATAGTTTATGCCTATTTGTGAATTTGTGATGCCAACAATTACACCTAATCCGCCCTGAGGATAAGAGCCTCCGCCAGTCATCGTATGAGCTATGGGTAATGGGTTGATAATTACATCGACTGAACCAGCCATATCATTTTCGCATCCGGTAATTACCCTCGTAGCTTTTACAGTATAGCTCCCAGCTCCTGTTTGTTCGCCAAATGAAATTGAAGAACCCGTTCCATCTACTGGTGTGCCAGCAATTGCCCCATCCAAATAAAGTTGATATCTAATGCCTGTTTCAGAATTTGAAAGTCCAACTTCCACGCCAGCCTCACCGGAGCAGTAAGAACCACCACCAGTAACATCATAAACAGTAGCCAGCGGGTTTACGGTAACATTAACACTTGATGTTGCGGTATTGTATCCGTCATCAATGATTACAGTATAAACTGTTGTAACAGTTGGATTTACAGCAGGATTTTGTTGCGTTGAAGTCCAGCTTCCAGGATTACTACTCCATAAATAGGTATAGACCAAATTTCCTCCTGAACCTGCTGCATTTAACTGAGCAGTAACACCACTACAAATTGTGCTGTTATCTACGCTAGCAAACACATTTAAAGGATTACCTGTAATTTTAACTTGCATCTGATCAGTATCCGTGCAGCCTTTTGAGTCAGTAACAGTCAATTCAAATTCAGTTGTTGCATAGATATTTTCAGTAAGAGGGTTTGAAGTGTTAGCACCCGTATTAATCATGTTATCAGGTGTCCACAGATAGTTCCATGGGCTTGTTCCAGAACTGGCTGAACCGTTTAAAGTGGTTGAAATGCCATAATGTATAGACTCGTCAGGACCAGCCGATGCAACA
>CAZOEV010000460.1:0-3117 GCA_964578915.1 uncultured Lentimicrobiaceae bacterium | reverse complement strand
TTTGTCCTCAAACGCCACATAGTTCAATTTAAACTATTTCTATTCCTGTTTTTTTTATTTCATGGGCAAAAGGAGTCCCGGAAAATAAATCTTGTTTGGATAAAGGATGCGGTTCAATCCTTGAATCAAATTTGGAAGCTAACAGCATTAATTGAACCTGAATATCGAATTTGTCTGAGTCTTTTAGATCGTCAATAATTAATGCAATATCAATATCACTTTCAGCATTTTGATTGTTTTTTGCATACGAACCAAATAAATAGGCAGTCAAAAATCCTGGGGTTTGATTTGCTACTGTTGCAATAAATTCTCTAATTATTTTATGCGTGTTTTTATCCATTGCCGGTTAATTTTAAGGTTTTCAATCCATGTGCTAGTATATTCGGTTGTACATTTTTGTTGGAAACTCATTTTGTAATCGTCATAGCGTGCATTGATATTGAATGCTGTAACTGTTACAAGAAAAAGTTTTTGCTCATCAGTCAATTTTAAATCACATTTTTCGGCAAGTCTTAACAGATTATGTATGAATGGTGGATAGTCGTTATTATTTTTGACGTATAAAGCCTTTAATAATTTCTCAATCATTAAATGTCCAATAAAAAGTGCCCAATTATACTTTTTACTATCATACATGGCAATCATTGTATCATAGTCATCATCTGAACTATCTATCCAATATTTTATCAACTTATTCTTGTCAAAACTCTTTTGTTCCATTAACCAAAAGTACAAATTTAAATTTAGTTACAGCAGTAAATTGCTTATTGAGAAACTCTTGCCCAAAGAATATCACGGTGCGCTGCACCTTTGATCTATTCTGCATATTATTCCTACAAAGATTGCGGTGCGCTGCACCTAAAACTGCCTCATATCTATGCAAACTCTTTAGTGAAAATATAAAATAATTCCTCAATCAGATTGATAATAAATGATATATTGGTTTTACAGTAGAGTCCGAGTTGTCCTATTTTATCACCTTTACTGCTTATCGTATTGCTGCACTTCGTCGTGAATAAACTCCAATAATACACCGGCTTCCTTAAACATGGCCTCAGATTCGGCTCCGGCATGGTATTTTCGTTCGCAAACTACCCGTTCAATACCACAATTGATAATCAGCATGGCGCAGGTTCGGCAAGGTGTCATTCTGCAATACAAAATGCTTTTATCCAACGCTATACCACGACGTGCAGCTTGTGTAATCGCATTTTGTTCGGCATGAACCGTGCGCACACAATGTTGGGTTATGTTCCCATCTTCGTGAACGGTTTTTTTCATCAGATGACCTACGTCGTCGCAATGGGCCAGTCCACGCGGCGATCCCACATAGCCAGTCACCAGAATTTGACGGTCTTTTACAATTACACAACCGCTTCGGCCACGGTCGCAAGTAGCTCTGCTGGCTACGGTATCTGCTAGTTTCAGGAAATATTCATCCCAGCTGGGGCGTGTGTAAACTGGTTTTTGAACTTGTTCTTTGGTACTCATGCGTGGATGTTTTTTAGGGCGTTTTCAACTTGTTGGTAAAGTTTTTCGATGTCACCATTGTTTTCAAAAACTTCATCGGCCTGCTCAATACAGGCTTGTAAATTTTGTTTGTTCGGGTCGTCGGAGTGCATTTCGCGTGCTTCATTGCTGCGGAAAGTCTCAAAACTCACCGCATCTGTTTCGGATTGCCGCACTTTGATGCGTTCATAACGCACTTTTGGGTCGGCATCAACAGCCCAAAGGTAAAAGCGGCCCTTGCTGCGCAGCGATTTTATCTCGCCCGGCGTGCGGATGCTTTCTATCACGCAATGTTTTCCGCTTTTGGCGGCACGCAAATAAAGCTGATCGGTAATATAGCTCGGGCTGTGTTCGGCACGCAATGCGTTGGCGGTTAGCGTCATGCTATCACGGTTGACAGCCAGCCCTTTGGCTTCAATAATTTCAATCAGAAACGACCTCACCGAATAATGCAAAAAAGCTTTTTCACGGACAAGATAGTCTACAATAGTTCCTTTTCCAGCACCTAAAGTTCCCGTTATTCCAATGACAATTTGTGCACTATTTGCCATTGCTTTCGGTTTTTATTGCTCTAATCCATTTGTCCATATCCACTGGTTCAAAATTACCCAATTTGCTTAGTAAGGTGGTAGCTTCTTCCGAAACTATGATTGAATTCCGGTGTTCTTCACGGATAAAACCTTCGGCCACGCCGTGATCCATAAACCGAAGTAAATGATCGAAATAGCCATTAACGTTTAGCAGTGCGAGTGGTTTTTCGCTCAGGCGAAGTTGGGTGAGCGTAAGCACTTCCGAAATTTCATCCAAGGTACCAAAGCCGCCGGGCAATGCCACAAAAGCATCAGACATTTCTAACATGCGGGTTTTGCGTTCTGACATATTATTTACCACAATCATTTCGTGCAGGCCGGTATGCGCCACTTCTATATCGATAAGGTGTTGAGGCATAATTCCAGTTACGTGGCCGCCTTCCTTAATCATTACATTGGCCAGCACATTCATCAAACCGACAGAAGCGCCGCCATAAATAAGTCTAATTTGTTGATCGGCAAGTAGTTTACCGAAATTTTCGGCCAGTTGGCGATAAGCCGGATTGAAGCCCATGCTGCTTCCGCAAAAAACACAAATCGTTTTCATAAAAATTGTTTGGTGGGCAAAGTTAAACTTTAGGCTGGTCTTTTTAGCCTCTTTTATCCACAGATTTGGCGGCTAATATGCTCAAAAGTATTTACCGCCGCTTCGATTATTTCATCCGGGAAATCAAAATCGGGATTGTGCAAAGCGGGCTGATCGATGCCGGAGCCAATGCCAAAGAGCGCAATAGGGCTGCATTTGCCGAAGTGGCCAAAATCTTCTGACCACCGAAACGGCGTTTCCAATTGATGCACTTTTAATTTGTTTTCCAAAGCTGCTTTTTCTACCCTAGCCGTTGCCTGGTGATTATTTACGGTGGCAGAGAATGGCTCGTGGCGACTAACTTCCATTTCAAGTTTTGCTTTTTGAGCAATTTCTTGTGCTGCTTCCACGCATTCCTGTTCCATCTGTTGCAAAGCCTCGTCGGCAAAACTTCTGATCGTAATCCAACATTCGGCCTGGCCGGGTGCTGTG
>CAZOEV010000459.1:0-3137 GCA_964578915.1 uncultured Lentimicrobiaceae bacterium | reverse complement strand
ATAGGCAATGTTGTTAGCGCATTTTTGAAAACCTGCTCAAAAGCTAGGAACTTCAAAATACCAAGGTTTACCGTTGGGTGAAAACGCAAACCGCCTTTGTAAGGACCAATGGCACTGTTCATTTCAATGCGAAATCCTTTGTTGATCTGAACCTCACCTTTGTCATCGAGCCAAGGCACACGAAACATAATCACTCTTTCAGGTTCAACCATTCTTTCCAGAATTTTGGCTTCGCTGTATTGAGGGTGCTCCTCAATAAAAGGAATTAAAGAACCGACTACTTCGTGAACTGCTTGATGAAATTCAACTTCACTTGGATTTTTAGCGATCACTTTCGCCATAAAATCATTTAATTTTTTTTCGAATACGTTTGCCATGATATTTTATTTATTTAGGTTAAAATTTTATACCCCCAAACCTACTCAATAAAATCAAGGATTACACAAAAGACGCAGCTGATTGGTGGTATCGCGCATGCTTTTCAGTAAATCACGCAAAGCCACTCGGGATGATTCGCAATGGATTGGTAAAACAAGGAGGAGATTGCGTTATAAATCTACCAAATTGTTACGGATGGCAAATTTTACCATATCAACAGTGGTTTTAAGATTGATTTTGCGCATAATATTGTTCTTATGCGATTCAACCGTTCTGATGCTAATAAATAAGGTGTCAGCAATTTCTTTGTTGGTAAAACTTTGCGCAAACAATTTGAGCACTTCCATCTCGCGCGAGGACAGGCTTTTCTCACGTTCTATTCGCGCTTCCTCTACCTGTTCGGGGTCTTCAAGATAGCTGCGTAAGATGAGGTTTGTGATTGTTTTGGCATAAAAATCATAGCCATTGCGAAGCGTATAGATCGCTTCCAGCATTTCGTCGCGATTTGTTTCACTGGTAAGGTGTCCTTTTGCGCCTGCGCGAATCATTTTAAATATAAAATTTTCAATTCTATACATACTCAAAACAAGCACTTTAGCGCGTGGATGCTTACTGCACAGCTGCTTCACATGCTCCACATCATCTGGATCGGGCGTATAAAAAACTGCAATAATTACATGAACAGATGAAGTGTATAATACAGGAATTAGCTCACTAATTGAACCGACGCTATGAAAAACAGCTATATCATCGACGTCAGAAAGCAAGCAGGCAATGCCATCGCGCATTACAGGATGTTCATCAACTAAAGCAACCTTAATTTGATCCATTGTAGATTATCAATCGAAAAGAGCCACGAATTTACAAAAACTGTGTGATGTATGGCACGCTATGAGTAAAAAAAGCACAAAGAAATGACATGGAATTCGTTACCTTTGTTGGTGAACTCAAATTTACATCTTTATGACATCAGGAAACGATATTGGAGGACGATTTGAAAGGCTTAGGGCCGAAAATCTTGAACGGCTCAAAGAACTGGCAACGCTGAATAGAACCACTCAGATTATCCGCGAGAACAAGTCGCCGGAAGAAACCCTGAAACATATATGTATGATTCTCCCCGATGGCTGGCAATATCCTGCTTTTACCGGCGCGCGAATCATGTATGACGAAAAAATATACCTCTCGCCAAACTTCAGTCTATCGAAGTGGCGTCAAAAGCAAGATTTTGAAACCATTGACGGCAAAATTGGCTACCTTGAAATAAGCTACAGTCGTGAGTTTCCTGCTTATGATGAAGGGCCTTTTTTAACTGAGGAACGGGACCTACTGCTCAACTTGGCGAACCTGATTAGTGGATACCTGAATAATATCAAAGGAAAAACCTTTATCGGCGAAAAAGAAATCCTAGCGGGAAAACAAAGCGGTCAAGATCACATTAGGCCAGCTTACAGCCGACAATTGCTCCAGAAATTTCTCAACAAAAACAATTCAGACCGTGATATTTACCACGATTTGATGACTTTCAAGGTGAAAGAAATACTGTTGATTAGTAACCTATATGATGCCTACTCCATCGAGCGTGAAGGGCGCTTTTCGGAACATGTATTAGGTCACTATCACCAGCTCAACCTCACCTCCGTGCCACGTATCACGGGTGTAACAACCAATGCGGAAGCTTTTGAAGTATTGCGCGCCAAACACTTCGACTTGATCATTTTTATGGTTAGCGTTGACAAAAAAACACCTGTAGAACTCAGCAAACACATCAAAAAAGAGTTTCCATATATTCCTATTTTCTTCCTGCTCAACAGCAATGCCGAAATAGCCCACTTTAACGAGGAGATTACTAACACCTTGTCTATTGACCGTCTATTTTCATGGAATGGCGATTCAAATGTCTTCTTTTCGATGATAAAAATGGTTGAGGACCGAATCAATGTGGTAAACGATACGCATGTAGGTATGGTTCGGGTTATTCTACTGGTTGAAGACTCCCCAAAATACTATTCGCGCTACCTGCCCATTCTGTATAAAATTGTTATGGAGCAAACACGCCGAATTATTGACGATGTGAGCACCGATGAACTGTATAAAGTTTTGCGCATGCGCGCACGTCCAAAGATTTTACTAGCCAGCAACTACGAGGAAGCAATCCAACTATTGGCTGAGTTTAAAGAGTTTATGCTCTGCCTAATCACCGACATGAAATTTGACCACAACGGCATACACGATGAAAACGCCGGCGTAGATTTAGTGGAATTTGCTAAAAGTCTCATTCCTGATTTGCCAACCATTATTCAGTCATCAGACCCTGAAAATGCTAAGGTGGCTTATCGCTATAAATCAACATTTATTGATAAAAATAGTGAAACACTATCGCAGGACTTTCAAAGTTTCATTACCCATTACCTTGGCTTTGGCAATTTTATTTATCGCGATAAATATGGAAAACAAATTGCACAAGCCAGAACATTAAAGGAATTTGAAGCCAACTTAAAAACAATTCCCACCGAATCGTTAATCTATCATGCCCGCCGCAATCATTTCTCGCTCTGGCTTATGGCAAGGGGCGAAATCAGGGTAGCCAAAGTCATAAACCCCAAAAAAGTGACTGACTACTCACATGCAGAGAAGCTTCGCAATGAGCTCATTATCATGATTCAAGAGTTTAGAAATGAGCAAAACGTGGGTAAAATCATCCCCTTCGAGGAACAAGCCCTTACTGACGAGAAAAATATCGTGAGCCTGTCTGATGG
>CAZOEV010000458.1:0-3139 GCA_964578915.1 uncultured Lentimicrobiaceae bacterium | reverse complement strand
GTACAGGTATTTATTTGGCTGGTGGTGGGTCATTGCTGCGCGGACTCGACAAAAGACTACACAATAAAACCAAGCTTCCGGTGCACGTAGCCGAAGATCCGCTGCGCGCCGTGGCTCGTGGAACAGGTATCGCCCTGAAAAACTTCGATAAATTCCCGTTCCTCATCAAATAAACCGCAGAACCGACACCTTCAGGTATGTATAACCTGTTTCGTTTTTTACAAAGAAATCACCTGTTGCTGCTTTTTCTGCTGCTCGAAACCATCGCGTTTAGCATGTTGCTGCGCAGTAATACCTATCACCGCACCGCCGCTTTCAAGCTGTCGAACGGCATCAGCGGAAGTATTTATAATGTACAAAAATCAGTAACAGATTATTTTTACTTGCAACAGGCTAATGAACTGCTGGCCGAAGAAAACGCCCGGCTGCGGGAAGAATTAACCAATTTTTCTGGGAAAGCTGACAGCCTAAAAGTGCAAACTTCTGATAGCGTTTACAGCTTTATGCAAGCTAGGGTGGTTAGCAACTCAGTACAGTTTCGTAATAATTATATCATTATAAATAAAGGTTCAAAAGCGGGCGTTCACAAAGATATGGGACTGATTTCTTCGGAAGGTATTGCCGGAATTATCACTGGCGTAAGCGAAAACTACGCCACAGCCATCAGCCTTTTGCACAAGTTCGCCGTGATTAGTGTTCGCTTTAAAAAAAGCGGGCAACTGGCTAATCTAAGCTGGAAAGGTGGCGATTATCAGCTTGGGCAAATAGATCATATCCCAACACATCTTGAACTGAAAGAGGGCGACACCGTAGTTACCAGCGGACATTCGCACCTGTTTCCACCAGGAATTTTGGTTGGCACAATAGCTACATATTATCCCTCTGCTAATGAGGCATTAAACAGTGCCAGCATTGCTTTTTTTACCGATTTTAATAAACTACGGCAAGTTTATGTAGTTACAAACCACCACAAGACCGAAATTGATTCACTTGTAAATACACGGCCAAATGAATAAAGTATTTGCCAATGGATTACGTTTTGCAGGCCTGCTTATTTTGCAGCTTATGGTGCTCAATCATATCCGCATTGGCGGTTATATAAATCCGTATGTTTATCCGCTATTTATTTTGATGCTGCCTTTTGCTATGCCCGGCTGGCTGCTACTAATTGCTGGTTTTGTGACGGGATTTGTTATGGATTTGATGATGTCAACACCTGGCTTGCATACCGCCGCAACGGTGTGGCTGGCTTTTATGCGGCCTGCCGTAATACGACTTGCAAGCGGAAGGCCTTTGCCTGAAAATGCAGAAGAACCTGGCATTACGCAACTTGGCGGACGCTGGTTTTTTAGCTATTCCATCACCCTGATCAGCCTGCATCACTTGGCTTTGTTTTTGCTCGAATCCTTTAGCTTTAGCCAAATCGGAAGCAGTTTATACCGCACTTTATTGAGTGTTCCTTTCTCGGAAATTCTCATTTTGCTATTGGTATATTTATTTAGCAGCCTAAAAAAACGTTGATTTTTGGGCAAAAACTTGCTTTGATCACACAAATAATAATAGTTTTGTGCAAACAAAAAATCCTTAATATGAAGAATACCCTGTTTTTATTGACCGCAATGCTAGGAATGTTTCTTTTTTCGTGCCAGCAACCTGCGCCTTCTAACAAATTTACTTTAGACGTTAATCTCAAAAATGCAGAAGGCAAACTAATAAGCCTCGAAAAACGTGTAGATGGGGCATGGGTAAAAGTTGATTCTGCCCGCAATGAAACCGGACAGTTGCAGCTTTCGGGAACTATTGAAAATCCTGAGCTATATTATCTTACCATAGAAGATGTGCGTGGTGCGCTGCAAGTTTTCATGGAAGCATCAGCAATAAATGTGGAAGCAGATGTGGATAGTTTGACAGAACATAGCATCACCGGATCTGCTATTCACGATCGTTATATGGCTTTTGATCAACGTGTTGAAGAATTTGACAACCAATTACAAGAACATTATTCTGCTTATCGTGCTGCCGGAAGCAATGATGATATGGTGGCATTGCAAGCTGCAGAGCAAGCCTACGACGCAACCGAGCTGGAGAAAAATAATTATATCGTTAATTATGCCAAAGAAAATAACGCTGATGTGGTTTCGCATTATGTGATCTTCAGCAATAGCTATCAATTTGAGCTGGATGAGCTGGAAGCTATCGTAATAAATTTTTCACCCGAAAATAAATCTGTTTACCTGGATGCGCTTTACGATAGAGTAAAAGTGCTGAAAAGTGTAGCAGTTGGTCAGCCTTTTGTTGATTTTTCACAAGAAAGCCCTGAAGGTGAAATGATTAGTATGTCTTCGCAAATTGGTCCTAAAGTGCTTTTAGTTGATTTCTGGGCCTCATGGTGTGCGCCCTGTCGTGCCGAAAATCCAAATATCGTCGCCATCTATAACGACTATAAAGACCAGGGCTTTGATGTGTTTGGTGTTTCTTTTGATACCGATGGCCAAAAATGGCGCGAAGCTATTGTTGCCGACCAACTCGATTGGGCTCAAGTAAGTGACTTGGGCGGCTGGGGAAATGCTGCCGGAAAATTATATGGCGTACAATCCATTCCGCATTCAGTGCTACTAGACGAAAACGGAATAATTATAGCCAAAAACTTACGCGGCGATGATTTAAGAAATAAAGTAAAAGAGCTACTGAATCCGTAAGCTACTTTTATAAGTTATGTTTTTCCTTCCAAAGCTGGCTGAATGATTTTTTGGCCAGCTTTGGCATATTACGACGCGAGCCCCAGGTTTTTGAGAAGAAATATTTCAGCACCAAATTTTTTGCCGTAGCACCTGCCATATCAGTTACACGTCGATTTTGTAAAACCTGAGAAGCCGTTTTCATCATAAATCTTTCGCCAGATGTTGTTAAGCCTTCTTTCACAGCCTCTTCCCTATTGAGTAACAACATTTGATGCAAGGGAATTTTTACGGGACAAACTTCGGTACATTGTCCACAAAGCGTGGAAGCAAAACTGAGGTGCTTATTGGCTTTCATGCCTTGCAAATGAGGCGTTATCACCGAACCAATTGGACCTGTATAAGTGGTATCATAAGTATGGCCGCCAATATTTTTATAAATAGGACACACATTCAAGCAG
>CAZOEV010000457.1:0-3139 GCA_964578915.1 uncultured Lentimicrobiaceae bacterium | reverse complement strand
ATCAGGCATCATTTTTACACAATACCAGCTTTGTCGAGATTGATGAGGCTCCTTACAGCTACTTGGTACATTTTAATAATTTCTTAACCAGTGAAGGCGTTTCACCGCTTGAAATTGAACACGACAATATCAAAAATATTATCCTAAATAAGCGCAAGCAAGCACTGATAAAAGAAACGCATCAAGGCCTTTATGATAAAGCCTTGCGCGAAAAAGTAATCGAGATTTTTTAATACAAAGCGCGCATAGGCTTTTTGTAAAAATCTGGAATGCAATAATATAGTAATACACAATAAGCCGAAAAAAGCGGTGTTATTCATAAAGAAAAGGACATAATGTTAAAAAAAAGTATTTTATTCTCCATTTTGGCTCTTTTGTTGACAGGGCTACAAGCCCAACAAAAACAAGTGATCGATCAAGTTGCAGCAGTTGTCGGCAAAAACGTTATCCTTCAATCTGATATTGAAAATCAATACATTCAATATCGGCTTCAGCGCGGTATCAGCGGAAGTGCTGAGGCTATTCGTTGTCAAATCCTAGAGGACCTGCTATTCCAAAAGCTAATGTTGAATCAAGCTGAGGTGGATAGTATTACCGTTACCGACGAACAGATCAATGAGGAGATGGAACGCCGTTTGCGCTATTTTATCAATGAACTTGGATCGCAGGAAAAGCTTGAAGCCTACTACAATAAATCGCTAAACGATATAAAAAGCGAATTAAGACGTTTGGTAAAAGATCAAATGCTGGTTCAGGAAGTTCAAAACGGCATTATGATGGATGTTGAGGTTACGCCTTCTGAGATTCGTGCCTTTTACCGCAGCATACCCGTTGACAGTATCCCAATGATCAACACCGAATATGAAATTGGACAAATCGTAAAAAATCCACCGATAAGTATCGACGAAAAATTGGCTGTAAAGCAACGCCTTTACGACTTACGCCAGCGTATTCTTAACGGA
This sequence comes from uncultured Lentimicrobiaceae bacterium, assembly GCA_964578915.1. Classification (GTDB taxonomy): domain Bacteria; phylum Bacteroidota; class Bacteroidia; order Bacteroidales; family F082; genus UBA5536. The sequence goes on along the minus strand of CAZOEV010000457.1, from coordinate 2,177 downwards.
GAACGCTTTTCGACTCTTGCTGTTTTATACTCTGAAGATCCTGGCTCAGCGCGCAAAGGTGGCGAACTAGGCTTTTACGGGCGCGGCGAACTTTATCCAGAATTTGAAGCCGTAGCCTTTAACCTGAAAGACGGTCAAATATCTGAAATAGTGGAAACTGAAGCAGGTTTTCATATCATCCAGATGATTGGTCGCCGCGGCGAATATGTGAATGTGAGACATATTTTGCTGGTGGCAAAAGTATCCGTAGAATCTCTTGAAAAAGCCAAAAATGAATTAGATACCATAGCGGCAGAAATTCGCGAAGGTAAAATCACTTTCGAACAAGCCGTAGCACAATACAGCGAAGCCGCTAACAAAAGCAAGGACGGACTGCTTCTGAATCCCTATTCCGGAAGCACTTTGTTTGAAGCTGACGACCTTGATCCGCAGGTTTCTTTCGTAATTGACAAACTTGCAGTAGGCGAAATCAGCGATCCTGTTCCCATGAAAACAGAAGACGGAAAAGATGCCTACCGCATTTTGATGCTCAAGAAAAAAACTATTCCGCACAAAGCAAATCTAAAAGACGACTACAGCCGCATCCAAATGCTGGCGCTGCAACAAAAAAAGCAGCAAAGCATCGATAAATGGATACGCAACAAATCCAAATCGGCCTACGTAAGCATCGGCGAAAACTTTAGCTCATGCAACTTCGATTTTGATTGGGGCATTAAATAAACTGAATATCAACACTATGTACAAAACAGATACCGAAGCCGCACAGGCTTTGCTCGAAAAATACAAACAATTAAAAGCCGAAATCGGGAAAATAATTATTGGTCAGGATGCGGTAATTCACCAAACTATTGTAGCCATTTTTAGTCAAGGACATGTGTTACTTGTTGGCGTTCCCGGATTGGCCAAAACACTATTAGTTAGCACAATAGGTCATGTTTTAGGATTAAGCTTTAACCGCATTCAGTTTACCCCTGACCTTATGCCCTCGGATATTATCGGCACCGAAATCTTGGATGAAACGCGCCATTTTAAGTTTATCAAAGGACCTGTTTTTTCTAATGTTATTCTTGCTGACGAAATTAACCGCACACCGCCCAAAACACAAGCTGCACTGCTCGAAGCCATGCAGGAAAAGCGCATCACTGTGGCCGGACATACGCATATTCTCAACGAGCCATTTTTCGTTTTAGCCACACAAAACCCAATAGAACAAGAAGGTACTTATCCACTTCCGGAAGCACGGCTCGACCGTTTTATGTTTAACCTCTGGTTGGATTATCCTTCTTTTGAAGAAGAAATTACGGTTGTAAAAAACACTACCAGCGGACAAACAAACACCGTTAACCCCCTACTCAACGCAGAGGAAATCAAGTATTTTCAGCAATTAGTAAGGCGAGTTCCCGTGGCCGATAATGTGTATGAATATGCCGTGAAATTAGTTTCCAAAACAAGGCCAAAAACACCGCAAGCCCACGAATGGACAGATAAATTTATCAGTTGGGGCGCCGGCCCACGTGCCTCTCAATACCTTATTTTGGGCGCTAAAGCCAATGCCCTTTTCAATGGTAAATTTTCGCCTGATATTGAAGACGTAAAAGCAGTAGCACTGCCCATTTTACGCCATCGCTTGGTACGCAATTATACCGCTGAAGCAGAAGGCATTAGCATGGCTGACATCATTGAAAAATTACTTTAACCCGCGCGTTATTTCCCAAATAATATTAAGCCTCAAATACTTATGAAATCCAGGATAAAAATTTACAGCACAATCGGCGCCATTTTAGCGCTCATCCTGATCGTGTGGTACGCCACCAAAACGGATACGCAAAGCAGCACTACGATTACCGCTCCCGTAAAAAAGGGAAATTTCGTTATTAGTGTTTCTACAACAGGCGAACTGGAAGCCAAAAGCTCAGAGAAAATCTTCGGCCCCTCACCCTCCAGCCTCCGCGAAGCGCGCTTGTGGCAGCTTAAAATCGAAGATATTATTGCTGATGGTACAATTGTAGATAGCGGCGATTTTGTGGCACGACTTGACAGGTCAGAACTCACGAACAAAATAAAAGACCAGGAAATTGACATCGAAAATTTTCAGAATAATTACACCAAAACGCAGCTCGATACCACCATGGATTTGCGTGCCGCACGTAACGAACTGGTAAACCTTAAATACGCAA
>CAZOEV010000456.1:0-3143 GCA_964578915.1 uncultured Lentimicrobiaceae bacterium | reverse complement strand
ATCTCTTTCCCTGTATTTTTTACAATTTTATGTCCGAATATGGAGCTTCCTATTCCAAAACTTGGTGCGACAATCAAAGTAGACAATATCATTATCAGAACAAAATTATCATTTCCGGAAACATTTAATTCATTGGCTGTCATAGATGCAATTGGAACAGCATCCATTCCCCCCGTGAAAAAGTTAGATTGAAACCAGTCAAGTTTCCAAATCAGCGAGAACGGGGTGTTTCATGCACCCTGTTTTGTGTACAGTTTTATTCATTACCAATAGCTTTTCCCTCTTCATTTAAAAATTCCATTTTTGGGTTGTTTTCCTTATCAATGTATATCTTTATTCTTGGCCTACCTTTATTGTCATTGATAAATAATCCTACATCTTTGTTCATTCTCTTACCAACAAACATTCTATCTTCAGGCAACAAACCCTCCTGCTTCATCTTTAGATAGGCAGAGCTTCTCGCCTTATTGTCTTCTATTTTTTGTAAATCTTCAAAAGCTTCAAATCTTTCCTGGAATCCATCTTCTTTGGGATAGTCCCAAAATTGAATCCCATATTTTCTTTCATCTTTTTCTGTATTCTCTATATATTGCAGCTGCAATACTTGGTCATCTCTGTATTTATCCACTGAAAGAACTAATCCTGCTTCTTTATTATTTCCATCATAAACCAATCCTCCACATTCATCACCAACAGAGTTGAAAAAAATTAATCCTGCTTGTCTCTCTCTTATTGGTAATGGTTTACCATTTATAATTCCTTGATGCTGTCTTTTACTATTACTAATGACTAATTTTAAATCGCCATTACTTTCAACAACATTTATTCTCTCAACAGTAATTTCTTTGAAGTTCCTTTTTTTAGTTTGGGTCACTACATAAAAAATGGTAGCCATTAAAGCAATCGTTAAGAATCCAGAATAAACTTTTAAAAATTTGATTTCATTTTTTGATTTATCATTCATACTCTAATAAGATTATTTGTTTATTTAAATTTAGATGATATCATTTTAGATAAATGTGTCTTCATTAAATGCCCTATAACTGCAATCCTTCCAACATTAGTGGACAAATCCAAAAAACCTCTTCTAATTTTCATTTCACTCAAATTCTACCCTGCTAAATTAGCAAATACTTCCATTGTAAGCAATTTGATTTTTCAACCCAATTTTGCGACTGATTATTCTGTATACGGCAAAACTGCTCTCATGAAGTTTATAAACTGCTTCAAAGTGTGCCTCTTATACCGGAGCCCCATAGCTTCGGGATGCCACAAAATGAAATTAAGACGTAAGCCAAAAAACTGTCCAAAAAAGATAATGCCATAAAGAGCGAACCGGTATGAGAACTCCATAACGGGATTATAGCCTTGCTGGGATGCCCTGGTAGACAGGCTCAACCGAGGCTTCTTGCTTGGCGCTACGCGCCGCTAGAAGCACAATTTATCGTAGGTAGTTTATAATTCTTCAATGTATACATCATACTCATCCGTAATATCCTTCTCAATTATTTCTAAAAGTCTATCTATTACTTTTTGGTCTTTTCTTGTTGGAGCGCTAATAATATCTGATTTTTCATTTCTAAACTGAAGTAGCGCATAATTTTTAAGAAACAAGTTATTAAACCTGTATAGATTTGAATTCTCATCATAAATCAATATTTCACCTCTTTCCGTTTTGCAAAGTTGGTTTAATTTTGATTCAATATCTTTATTTGGAATGTCCTTGAACTCAATATAATATTTGATATCATCAAATGCGAACTCGTCTTTGTTTACCTTTAAGGCAGCACGAATAATCTCTTTTGGCACATTTCTTAGGGATTTGTTCGGAACTTTAATTGCTCTGTCATAATCTGCTTTAATTGAATCTGACTTTTCTTCGACAAATTTCTCGATTGCCTTTTCAAAGTCGTCCATATTGAGATATATTTTTTCACTCTGGGTCTCATATATCCTTCTATTTGTACACATATTCAGACACAATTGATGACATATAGATGGTAAACCACAAGAATATTTCACAATCTTTTCTGCAATCTTTGTTGGAAATTTTAAGTTAAGTAGTTTTTCTCCACTTTCTATTATTGATTCTATCTCATAATTGCTCATATATGGAATGAATACTTCCGAAACACGATTATTCATTTCATTATCATACTCAACAACTTGCCTTGCAGTACCAACAGCTCCAATAGCGATTAATTTTAGGTCTGGATACTCTAGTGACATATCCATGAAAACTTTCATTATTTGAGAAGCTCTTGTTTTTTCTTCGCCTTTAATCTTATGAAAATCCTCCAGTACCCAACATGAATTTGATGCGCCAAAAAATCTGGCTAGTCTTTGAGGACTTAACTGAGGTGGCACAAATTCTTTCTGTGTAATTGTTTTTGTCCTATCAAATTCAACCAATTTCAATGATGCTTCTATGTCATTATAACTAACATTAAACTCAGGTGAAATTTTAAAACCACGTGTTTTAGATTCTTGAGAATAAAATCTTCCCAGTTGGTCAAAAGCGTCTAGAATTAAACTTTCAAAGACCATACCTTTCATGCATCTTGTAACGATTGTGTTTTCATACACTTGATTAAGCTTGTTAACCAACAAGGTAGTCTTACCACATCCGGAGTGTCCATAAATAACCACTTGTTTTCCTGGTGTTCTTAAAGAATCAACTAAGTGATTATTTAACTTATTAGTCCTTTCAATAAATGTATTTATTGCTGGCTGTGTCGGTGTAAATACCTTATATGTATCAAATTTATCCATGTCTATCGAGTTCTCCTAAGTTCAGCACAAACTTATGCATATTGCTTTGAGGCGGTTTTCGAAGTGCTTTCCTTTCTGCGTGTAACAAAGTTAATTAAACGTACAAAATTTTCTTTTACTGTTACCCCCGCCATAAGCTATATGCAGTGTTGGGCATTCGTGATTTTTATATTGCAAGTCGCTTTTGCTGATTAAATAGTTCAATCCCTGTCACGTCAGCATATCTTTCATTAAGTCTTTCCCTTAGATTAAACAATCGTCTTTCCGATGAATCGACAATTTGGGAAAACAGACAAATTTGCACTTTCCCAATTTCTACTTTGTTTTCATTTTCAATTGCTTGAATTGGCTGGACTTTTTCACTAAATGAC
>CAZOEV010000455.1:0-3143 GCA_964578915.1 uncultured Lentimicrobiaceae bacterium | reverse complement strand
AAGTGTAATGCGGGATTTGCATCAAAAAAATGATCAGTTAATGAATTACAAATCTTTTTTGGGTCGTTCCATCCGGAAGATCAATTAATAAAATATAGCTTCCCGCAGGCAAATGCTGAAGCTGAAGTTGACTGCCATTTTCTATATTAAAGGTGTTTATCAGCTTTCCTGTTCCAGAAAAAAGCCGTGTGCTAAAACTTCCGGGAATAGGAAGTTCTAGCTTAAATTCTCCATTTGATGGATTGGGAAATAGCTTGAATTTGTTTTCTGCTTCGGTTGTGCTGATGCTGCTCAATACACCTATATCAATACGGTATATTTTTCCTGCTTGGTTTGAGCTGGCCTCTTCTGTCATGTATAATTTTTTGTCGTCGTAAAAATGAATAGCCTCAATCTGGCCTTGTTCTGTAGCAAAATTATAAATGGTTTTGTTGCCATTAAAAAAACGGTCGCCTACATAATTTGTAAAAGAGATTAGTCGTGTCGCCGTGAGTAGCACAAGTTCGCCGGTTTGGGGATTGATATCGGCAGCCGCTACGCGTGCATCATCATTGTTGTTTCCCAAGTTAATGCTGTCTTGCAAACTAGCAGTATAGCTGCCTGCTGTAGCGGGTAAGCGGTACATTTTGCACCAGCCGTTTTGCGGTGTGCTACGGTTTTTGGTGAATAAATATAGGTAGCCAAATCTGTTTATAATCGCTTCGATGTCGAAATTACGGTTGGTTTGTGGTGGCGGGAAAGCGTTTTGATCTTCAAAAACAAAGTTGATAATTTCGGCTTCGGCTGTTTCGCCTGCAATCAGATCAGGGTTGGGCAACTTTAGGATTTTCAGGTTGTGGCGTTCGTTATTGTTGTTTCCCGCGTCATTGATGTAGAGGTTTCCGGCGGCATCAAGGGCCATGTCTTCCCAGTCGTTATTTTCTGCGTTTGATATTGTAATTGAGCGATTTACTACGCCATTGGTGTCTATGCAGAAAATTTTATTGGGATTGCCAGAATCATTTAGCGACCATATTTTATTGGGTGCAGTAACCACAATGCCAGAGGATTCTGACAATGCCGAGGAGATGCTTCCCATAGCATGTGGGCTAATCGTATATTGTTGTTGTGCTGTAAGCGAGCCGGTTACGAAATGCAGTATAGTAAATAGTACGGATTTCAACAGGAGAAGGCCGGCTCTCATAATTTTGGTTTATTGAGTGGAGAAGTAGGTTGCGAGACGGTTCTTGCAGAAGGAAAAGCGTCGAGTGTTTCAATTTCTTTGATGCCCATCCTGTTCATCACCAGCCGGTATCGCCTGTATTCTAGTTGTTCCTCAAAGCGAAACTGCATAATGAGGTTTAGAAAATATATTTTTTCGCCTTTGATGCGGATAGGAATGTCATCCTTGCCCAAAACATACAGAGGCACTTCGGGATTATCCATTTTGGTGGTGAAATTGAAGATGTTAAAACGGATTATTTCATTAATGCCATTTACAGGATAAACGCCACATTTGTCGAGATTCTTGCGGTTTAGCCGGACCCTTTTACGGTAAAGGATAATTTTTTCGTTATTATTTCTGTTGTCTGCTTCCAGGATGGCCGAGCGGTTTCGAATTCTAATCACTTCGGGTGGCGTATTGTCTTCTGAAATAAAATCGACCGCTTCTTTACTCCAGCCTATATTGTTATTGTTTAGTGCAATACGTGTCTTATGGTCGAAGTAATTTCTGCCAAGTTTGTGCGCAAAATAATAGCGCCCCAGCTCTTTTATGCGATCTTTGAGCATATAACTTACCACCAAAGCCACAAAAAATGGCATGGTGAGATTGCCATAAGTTCTTTGAAATGAGAAAGCAATGGCGGTAGCAAAAATCATAGAAATGCCGGCTGCCAGACTTAGGAAAATCTGTTCTTTTAAGATACCGTCTTTTTTACGTTTGGCCGAGAGAAACAATACATTTTCAGCGTATTTTTTGATGGTGCTAAATTGGTGTACCAACAATCTGTTTTTAGATGCTTTTTGGTTTGTAGTAACCGGAAAGCCTTGCGCAGTTTTGTATTCGCGTTCCTTTTTGATAAGAGAAATCAGTTGACTAATTGCTTTATCATGCTTTTTACTGTCTTTTTGCCTGAGCTGTTCTACCATTCTAAAAGCATGTTGCTCCACCACATTACTCATAAAAGTGTCGCCAAAAAAGAAGTAATTTAGGAGCTGTTGTTCAATTGTTGGCACGTTAATAGTGCGCCGCAAACCTCTGTAGGATTTGAGTATCTGCGTAATATTATTCACATACGATTCTATCAAAAAATCTTTGTCATCGTTTATTTTATTAGCAAGGATATGATTGGTTTCGTTGCGTACAGCACTTTTAACAATCGACACAAACATTTTGATATGGTATTCATAATTGCTTATGCTTGTGCGGGTTGGATCGCTGCTTACTTGTTTTAGAGCTTCTTCTAAAAATGAAATTGGTGAAGTTTTACCACCCAAAATATCGCGCAGCAAATACACCGGAGTAATCAGTCTGATATTGGATTTCAGATCGCGGTAAAAGTCCTTTTTTTCGTAAGTATATGGATTGATGTCGAGGCTGTTTGGGATAAAAACCCAGCTATTCACAACAAAATCATTGCGTGATTTTTTGCGCCGGGCAGTAAAACCCAGCTTCAGTTCAAACGAAAATTTATTATGTATTTTTACCTGATCTTCAATCATTTTATGGGGTTTATTTGGACTTTATTTATTACAAACATAGCTGTTTAAAACAAACCAAATACAACATTTGGCGTAATGCCGAGGAATATGAACCAGGTTTAGCAGGCAACAATATTCAATACATAAGCAATCACCATCATGGTAATTCCAAATTTAAAGGCGTCGGTATAGCTATACATATCGGTTTCGAACAGCAGGGCGGCGGGCTTGCTGTTGAATGGCAGCACATATACATGCTCAATCATAAAAGCCACGGGCAGCGCCAAACTTACTACATCAAAGCCAAAACGGTTTGCTACGCCAATGGCTATTGGAATAAAAATCATGGTGCGCATGGTTTTCGACTGAAAGATAAGCGCACTAAAAACCATTACACCGGTGAGCAGCAAATAAAGTAGCCAGAAATCTGTTTTATCACCAATTCCCAGGTGGTCGAAAAA
>CAZOEV010000454.1:0-3145 GCA_964578915.1 uncultured Lentimicrobiaceae bacterium | reverse complement strand
TTTTCGATATAGGTGTTTGTCAAAAGAAGAAAGCAATAATATTATTTTGCAAGTATTAAAAAAAATCAATTCTTCCGATCTGTCGGCTTCTGGGAAGGAACGACAAAACCAATGGGAAGATGGATGGACAGAAAATTTACGGGATTTTTGGGCAACGGGGTATGATTTGGCAGCGCTTATTCCCAAATATTATAGACCCAATCGCCTACTAAGACTTGATGGAGAGCATGTAATTTCTGAAGATGATAGATTCGAGTTCAATTTTTTCAGGGTGTTACGATACTGGGTTTGTAACAAATACCTAAAGGGAAAAGATGCAATTTTTGAATTTGCTTGTGGTTCGGGGCATAATCTACCTATTATTGCCGAAATGTTTCCTAACACAGAACTATATGGACTAGACTGGGCAGAATCATCAGTGAAAATTGTAGATAAAATAGCTGAAGAATATGATTGGAAGATGAAGGGTCATCTGTTTAATATGTTCGCGCCTGATTATAACCTGCAAGTGTCGTCCAATAGTGCATTTATCACTTTTGGCGGTTTAGAGCAATTAGGGAATAACTATCATAAATTTATAGATTTTATTCTAACAAAAAAGCCATCTATTTGTATCAATATTGAACCACTTTATGAGCTGTACAACCATGACAATCTCATCGACTACCTTGGTATGCTTTTCCACAAAAAACGTGGTTATCTTTCTAATTATTTAACTTATCTAAGACAGATAGAAAAAGAGGACAGAATTCGCTTAATTAATGTTAAACGAGTTCATTTTGGGGGAATGTATCATGATGGATGGTCATTAGTAATTTGGCGGCCATCTACGCAATAAAAACCGACATATAATTTAATGCACGCTCTGTTTCCCAGATTATTCCCTTTAAAAGCATACCTTGTAATGTGCTAACAACAATTGCTAATTATAAAGAATGACTTATAACTTGTTAAAAAAACAAAAAAAACTATCTTCTATTGGTCAAGGAACAATGGGAATTGGAGGAAGCTTCTCTATTGAGCATTCAATGGATTCTTCCCACGTTGCTGCTTTGAAGCTTGGAGTGGACTTAGGGTTGACGCTTATTGATACTGCTGAAGTATATGCTGCTGGGCGCAGCGAGGTGCTAGTCGGTGAATCTGTTGCCGATAAGCGAGAGAAAGTTTTCATAGTTACGAAAGTCTCACCGGAAAATATAGCATACCGCGACGTTATTCGCGCTTGTGAAAGCAGTCTTAAGCGACTGAATACAGAATATATTGATTTATATATGGTTCACTGGCCCAATCCGAGCATACTTATTGCGGAAACCCTTCGAGCCATGAAAGTGTTAAAGAAGAACGGTAAAATCCATCATATTGGTGTCAGCAATTTTTCGCTAAGACAACTCGGCGAGGCGGAGAAAGCTTTGTATGAAGAACGTATTGACGTGGTACAAGTAGAATACAATTTGTTTGATAGGACAATTGAAAAGGATCTGCTGCCATATTGCGAAAAAAATAACATTCTTATAATGGCATATAGCCCTTTGGACCAAGGATGCATCCCTATGGATGGTGAGAAAGCAAGTCTGCTGCAATCCTTGGCTAAAAAATACCATGCAAAACCATCAGAGATTATCTTGGCCTGGGTAATTTCACACCCTTCCGTTGTCGCCATACCTAAAGCAGTTAATTCTGCACACATTCGTTCAAATGCGAAGGCTGGAAATATAAAACTTGCTCTTGACGATATATTAGCCATTAACCACACTTTTCAATGTAAGCCAAAAGAAGTTCCTGTAGAGAAGATAAAAGTGGTTCTTGATGGGCAGGACTCCCGGCAAGCTTATCAAACTCTTGAACAGGCATTGGCGAATAAACTACATTTTACACCCAGCCCTGAACTACTTGCTCAAGATATACAAAACAGACAAGAAACAATCAAGCCGGTAAAAGTCAGAGAATCAACTGATTCATCTGGCCGATTTACATATGACCTAATTGAAGGTAGAATCCGTTACTGGGCATGGGTAATTGCTTTTGGTGGAGAAAAGCCGATTCCGGTATTGATACGATAACAGTTCATGAACGAGGGAGAGATAATGGCAGATTCAGAATTTGGGAATATCACATACCAAAATGAAAATGAAAAAAATGTGCGAAACGAATTTTTGCGCCTTTATAAAAACTGTCCTATTCCAGATGATGAGATTCTTTCAAATTTAGGATTGTTTCTTAACTCCAAAAGTTTGGCTCGGATTTTATTTATTCAGCATATTTACACAAAAATCATTGATGTGCCAGGCGTAATTGTTGAATTTGGCACCCGCTGGGGGCAAAATTTGTCTTTGTTTGCTGCTTTGCGTGGTATTTATGATACATTTCATCGCCATCGCAAGATCATTGGTTTTGATACGTTTGAAGGGTTTCCATCCATTCACAAAAAAGATGGCGCCTCCACATTAATGAAACAAGGCAAGCTTGCTGTGCCACAAAATTACGCAGATTACTTGCGAAAAATCATCGAGTGTCAGGAAAGAGACAATCCGTTAGGCCACATCAAGAAGAATGAAGTTATTTCAGGGGATGCAACGATCGAATTTGAAAAATATTTACAGGACCATCCGGAAACAATTGTCGCTCTGGCTTATTTTGACTTTGATATTTACGAACCCACCAAGAAGTGTCTGGAGCTTATAAAACCTCATTTAACAAAGGGAAGCGTGCTTGGCTTTGATGAACTGAACGACCCGGACTCACCCGGAGAAACTGTGGCACTGGCTGAGGTTTTTGGTTTGAATAATATCAAATTGCGGCGATTCCGCTATACATCGCGAGTTTCATATTTTGTTGTCGAATAGTGCTACTATATAGAAGGCTATAAAGGAATATTCTAATATGATAAAAAAAGAGGTTTTAGGGAGCTTTAAAAATGCAAATATACTTGTCACAGGCGGAACTGGTCTTATCGGTCGCGAAGTGGTCAAGATACTTTGTGGTGCAGGTGCTCATGTTAAAATTGTGTCCCTCGATGCCGTTAACGTTGATAGCAGGGCAGAGCATGTTCTGGGCGATCTGACTGATTTTAATCTTTGTAAAGAACTAACCAAAGATATGGATTTTGTTTTCCATATAGCTGGTATAAAGGGTTCTATTGAAGTAA
>CAZOEV010000453.1:0-3150 GCA_964578915.1 uncultured Lentimicrobiaceae bacterium | reverse complement strand
TTTTTTTCAAAAATGGGATATAAGTGGCTAACAAAAATAAGCCGGCAAATACAAATATGTATCCCAAAGGAATAAATGGAACCAGCATAAAAACACCGCCAAGCAGCAGAATTAAAATGCCGGCTACCAATCGGATGTATTTCTTGTGTTCAGGTTTTATTGTAATCCATTGTTTCATAGCATAAAGGCTTAAAAGTAAATTTGAATTGATATTTTATCTGTCATAACAACTACAAAAGGGAACAAAAATAATATTTTGTAACTAATCAGTGTCAAACTGAAATATAAACTTCAACTTTATTCTGTAAACTCGATAGCTATATTTATCACAACCCCAATCATCACTAAATTCAATACACTGATTAGTTACACCGATATATTGTCTGTGTTTTTTTCTCGAATTCAATTATTTCTTGTTATTCGTGTTTTTTTTCATCGAATTAAACGAATTAAACGAATTGATCCCGCACGTGCGGGATAATCCGTGCAATTCGATGATTACTTTTTCTTTGATGGTTTAATGAAGTTGTCCTGACTTGTCCGCTCTTGTGTAGCTAAAAATTTAAACTTCAACTTTACTTGTGACCTCGATAGCTATATTTATCACAACCCCAATCATCACTAAATTCAATACACTGATTAGTTACCTTTTATTCAATACTTCCATTGTACAAATCCCAAATTAAAAAAAATCAAATGTGCTCTTTGTTCGGTGGTCATCTATTTCAATTTTTTAAGGTTTTTATTTCGAAGCAGTGAATTCATCTGCAAGATGGCAGTTTTGTTTAACTGAACAAGGCGCTGACTTTGTGTTAATCCTTGATTTATGAGCACAGCATTGATGCTCTCCATATTTGACAGTACAACTAATTGTTCAATAGTTGCCATATCCCTTATATTGCCTCCTGCGCTGGGGTTTTCAGCTCTCCACTGCAATGCAGTTTTACCAAACAAAGCCACATTAAGCATATCGGCTTCGTTGGCATATACAAAATAAATTTGGGTTTTTGTGAGTTCGTCAGGTATCAGGTTTTCTTTAATTGCGTCGGTATGAATGTGGTAATTTACTTTTGCCAGTGTTCGTTGAAGGTTCCATTCGAGTTTTAGACGGTCGTTTTCATCCTCTTTCAGGCGCTGAAATTCTTTGATTAGATAGATTTTAAATTCTGCACTAATCCACATTCCAAATTCAAATGCAATGTCAGGATGGGCGTAAGTTCCTCCATATCTTCCAGCTGTAGCTTTAAGTCCAATTGAATTCGTTTTTTCCTGCCATTCTTTTACGCTAATTTTGTAATTATTCAATCCTGCCTGACTTTTAATTATGGCATATTCGCCATAATTAAAATCCGAATTATAAATACTTTCCCAAATCCCTAAAAATTCAACTGTGTTTCTGTTTCTTAACCAGTCTGAAATAAAAAAGTCACCATCTTTGGCTTTTAACATATCCGTTAATGAGATGTAATCACTATTATCTTTTTTTATGATTGTTATCTCAATTCCTTTAACAGTAATTGTTTTTTTCTTTGCCATTTTATTTAATTATCAGCCATGTAACAAGTTCAAAATTATTGGTTTCGTTAATTCGCTTTGATTTAGAAATCAAGCATAGAAGCATTGTTGCATCATTTTTTCAAAGCTTAAAACTAAAGCCTATTTCCCACAAATCTAACTACTCAACCATTTTTATTTCGCTTTCCAAAAGCGCATAAGCCATCCATGCTGCCCTGCCTACTGCGGTTTTTCCGTAGCGCCTGCGGATGTAGACCATGGTTTGGTAAAAGTTGCTCATTTTGGCTGTGTCTTCAATTCAACATTTATGCTGAGCGAGACGAAGTATTTATACTGAGCTTTTCGAAGTATGGATTCCGTGCTGGGGTCGCGCCTAGTGCTTAGAGTCCTATTTATTGGGCGCTCGTTATTCTTATTTTAGTTATTGCAAGAAGTCTGCTTCGCTGTATGTAGGATTGGGATAGGTGTAAAATCCTTCGCCTGTTTTAGTGCCCAATTTATCTTTATCAATATAGTGCTCTTTTAAATATTCAGCGCGTTTTAATGCCGCTTCATCATTCAATTTTTTGCCCCATAACAGATCAACATCATACATGGTTTGCATGCCAATAGCATCCATAACGCCAAATGGTCCCATGTGCGCTTTAAAACTGATCATCCATGTTTTATCGATGCTGTGAACGTCGGCAACGCCATTGATCAATAGATCCAGTCCAGCTTTGAGAAATGGGAACATAAGTGAGTTGAGTATGTAGCCGTTTTGTTCCTTGTTGATAGGTATTGGAACCATGCCTATTTCTGCGGCAAATTTAACTACTCTGTCAAATATTTTTGGGTCGGTGCCGGGATGTCCCATAACTTCGCCTACGTTATTATTCCATATGCCATTTGCAAAATGGAGCGCTAGAAACTTTTCGGGACGCCCTGTAAACTCAGCGTAATCACTGGGTAGGGTAGTAGATGAATTGGAAGTGAAAATGGTTTTTTTAGGAGCCAACTGAGCGAGTTTCCCGTAAAAATCTTTTTTAATTTCTACTATTTCAGGAATGGATTCATTCAGCAAGTCAGCGTCTTTTATAGCTTCTGCCAAGTCGGTCGTATATTTTATACGTGCAAATGTTTCATCAATCTCTTGTTGCGTTGCACGTCCTGTTGATAAAAATGAATCCGCAAATCGTTTATGAAACATCTTACTTGTTTCCAAACCTTTTTCAAAGGCATCGTAAAGTATTACATCAAATCCCATAAAGGCTGTTTGCCATGCTACTTGTGAGCCTAAAGTTCCACCACCTGCAATTGTTACTTTTTTAATTTCCATGCTAAATCTATTTGTTGGTTATTAATCTGTTAATAATTTTCAAAAATACTAATTAATTAGAATCTGTCTATAAAGTTGAGAGTTTGTTTCAGAAAGCTCAAATTCAAGGCGTTTGAATATTGAGCAACAAGGTAGAAGTTGGACTTTATGGACGAACACTAATTAGTTACCATCCTCCCCCCAGTGCCAAATAGAGCTGTACAACAGCTTGTAATTCTGATTTATAGCTTTCGGAAGCCGTAAGTTGAACGCTGTATAAGTTGCTTTGAACATTTAAAAACTCAAGGATGGATGTTGCGCCTTCGTTATATCGCACC
>CAZOEV010000452.1:0-3152 GCA_964578915.1 uncultured Lentimicrobiaceae bacterium | reverse complement strand
AACTTGAATTATACAATACTAAATGAAGGATGGCTTAGTTTTTCAGTAGGCCCTAGATAAGTATGGATATACCGAACAGAGGTATTATCAGTTGTTGAAAGCATATCATAAAGGTGGTGCGCTGGCATTAATTGATAAAAAATCCGGCTCAGAAAAACAAGCTGTCAGAACCAAAGAAGTCGTAAACCAGATTATACGGTTACGGTTTTTAGACCCTTTTGCGAGTGCAGAGGTGCTCTCCCAAAAGCTAAACCAGATTGGTCACAAGGTCAGTATCCGTAGTATTGAAAGGACTATCACGGAGTATGGGCTTCAAAAAAAACACATGTTCTGAATCCCAAAAATGAAAAAGAGAGGCAAAGCATTAATATTCAAGTGTCTAAGCGAGACACAACAACAGTAAGGCTTAATAACCAAGGATCAGAGCGATATTTTAGGGAAAGCTTATCAAAAAAAGTAAGCGGCACATTAGTGGGTTTGTGGTTTCTGGTTGCCGAGCACTTACGCCTGGGAAGTTGGGATTTGATCAAAGGCTATACCGGATGTGGCGATGCAGATATTGAGCCCCGTATAGCCATGCAGGTTGTCAATGAAGCGGCAATATGTAAAAATCGTGTCAGGAGGAACAATTACATTTCCCATCAAGGATTTGAACAGCTCAATGGTCTTGGGTTTTTAGCTACCGATATGCAGGTGCATGAATTACTAGACAAGCACACCGTAGAGCAAGCCCAGCTATTGCAACAAGCAACAGCCGCCATTCGCTCCAACAACAGTCACTACAGTGGACAAACAATAGCTATCGACCCTCACCGCATTGTCTCTAGCTCTAAAAGGGTCATGCCAAAAAAGAAAAAGCAGCCAATTGAACCTTCTCGAAAAATGTTACAAACCTTTTTTGCCTTGGATACCTATACGGGTCAACCCATAGGGTGTGGTATTGGTTCTCCTGGTGTCAATACAACCAAGGCAACTATAGAACTATTAAACATGGTGAAGATTGTAAACCAGAATGCTCTGATACTAGCTGACAAAGAGCACTTTAGTGAGCAACTATTTAGAAATATTGGTCAAGATACTGACTTTGAATTTCTTGTCCCAGCCCTATCAACAGAAAGAGTAAGAAACATGGAACGGTCGCTCACTTACCAGAGTAAATGGGCTGGTTTTTCAACAGCAGAAACCAAATTTAATTTTGCTGGACACAAAGAAAAATACAGGCTCATATGCCAGCGCGAAGGTGAAACAGAAAGGGATTACTTTTATAAATCATTCCTGACTCTGTCAAACAAACCAGCAACAGTACTACTAGGAAAGTATACGGAAAGGTGGTCGATTGAAGACTTTTTTAATTTCGATGGTGCTATGGGTTTTGACAGGGCATCAACTTTTAACCTAAATATTAGGTATGGTAAAATGTCTTTGGCTTTATTAGCACAAGCAGCAACCTATGAGCTTAGAAGAAAATTGCCTCAACCCTACAGCAGATGGAATTCAACTCATCTTGCCGAGGCTATATTGACAAAAATCGACGGCGACATCAGGGTAAAAGATGACACAATAATAGTAACCTGTTACAACGTACCGAAAGAATTAAACCTGCAAAATAGTTACCAAAACTTACCTGCCAAATTAATAGCAGAAAACATAAACCCCAAAATCCCTTGGCTTTATGGTTTTAAACTCGACTTTAGGTTCAAATGAAAATTTACTAAAATGAATACCGGACAATAAATCGTTGATAGTAATCGGGAGGTAGGCTCACAAAACTAAAAAGAGACTGCAATAGCGGTCTCTTTTTATCAAACAATTGCATGTCAGCGTGTTGTTATATTTTATACTATCGCAAATAAAAAGGAGTGCCGCAAAGCACTCCTTGAATATTTCTCTGTGTTTCAAATTTCAATTACTTCTTAAACATCTTCTCAGTAAAAATTTGATTCTGATTCTCCAAAACGAGCAAAAAAAAGCCCATTTTTCAATGCCTGATAAAAACCGTAATTTTGCAGCGCTTTTCAAATACCTATCTAATCTTATGCAAAAATATCTTGTGATTTTACTTTCGATGACTTTCCTGTTTATCAGCGGATGCAGCCCTACTTTAAAAATCTCCAAGAACGAGCAGGCGAAGCAAGCTTTTGAAGCTGGAAAGCTGGAAAAATCTCTGCAACTTTATGAAGAAATTATTGCCACAGAAGAAGCCGCTGGCGCACTTGCAGAAGGAAATCATTACGAAGAAGCCGGAAAAACAGCGGAAGCACTTGGCGATATGACGAAGGCTGAATCCTATTACAAATTGGCGATTTATTATAAAACTGCCTCCGCAGATGTGTATCAGAAATTAGCAAGGTATTATCGCCAGCAGGATAATATTTCAAAAGAATCGGGCATGTTGGAACCCTTGCTAAACTTGTTTCCAAAAAGTGAACAAGCCAAAGCCGAAAAAACGCGCTTGTACCAGATTTATATCGAAACCGAACAATGGGAAAAAGCTGTTGCACTGTGGCCGCCAAATGCTGGATCTGCTCAAGACGAGAATCTGCTTGGAACCTATTTCGCAGCACAAAAAAAGCTTGGAAATGATGAAAAAGTAGATGAATTGTCTGCCGCCTTGCTCAAGCTCAATCCCGAAAATAAAGCGGCGCTTGAATGGAAAGCCATTGCGCTTTATAACAAAGGCGAAAACCGCTACCAGAAAGAGTTACAGGATTACGAAAGCAACAAAACCCGCCGGCAATACAAAATTATGCTCGATGGGTTGGATGTTTCAACAGCTTCTTTTAGGGATGCTTTGAAAATCTTTGAGAAGCTCTATAAGCAAGAGTCCAACAAAACATACGCACTCTATATAGCCAACATATACGCCCGTTTTGGCGATGAAGCCAATGCCAAACGCTATCAAAAACTAAGTCAATAACCTTATTTTAATAAATATGTCCAACGATAATTCCGAACGCACTGAAATTTCCGGATTAGGCGAATTTGGCCTGATCGATCACCTCACACAAGGTGTCGAACTAAAAAATCCTTCTTCGCGCTGCGGTATTGGCGACGATGCTGCTGTTATTGACCATGGCGAGCTGCAGACGCTTGTCTCTGTTGATTTGCTAGTAGAAGGTGTTCATTTCGACCTTACTTATACGCCACTCAAG
>CAZOEV010000451.1:0-3156 GCA_964578915.1 uncultured Lentimicrobiaceae bacterium | reverse complement strand
AAACACCTGCTAATCCTACAATTGGGATAACTGATATTGCCGAAATTTGCAAAATTGCACACGAACACAATATCCCAGTTTGCGTTGACAACACTTTCTGTAGTCCCTATCTGCAAAAGCCACTTGAACTTGGTGCTGATATCGTGCTGCATTCCATGACAAAATTCATCAACGGACATGCTGATATCGTGGCTGGTATGGTGATTGCCAAAGATGAAAAGCATTACAAAATGATGCGTCCAGTAATGGTGAATATGGGTTTCAATATGGATCCACACCAAGCTTGGCTAACCCGTCGCGGGCTCAAAACTTTGGGAATCCGCATTGATCGTGCGCAGGAAAACGCAATTAAAGTAGCTAATTTCCTCGAAAATCATCCAAAAGTAGAATGGGTGCTTTATCCTGGATTGGCCTCTCACCCGCAGTTTGAGCTGGCAAAAAAACAGATGAAAGGCCCTGGTGCGATGATTAGCTTTGAGGTGAAAGGTGGATTTGATGCAGGAAAAAAAATGATGGATCACGTAAAAATGGCACTCTTGGCGGTTTCGCTCGGCGGCATTGAAACCTTGATTCAACATCCAGCCAGTATGACGCATTCCAAGCTAAGCAAAGAATCAAAAGATGCAGCTGGAATTACGGAAGGCCTTGTGCGATTAGCAGTTGGTATTGAAGATGTGGAAGACATCATCGCTGACCTTGAGCTAGCTTTGAAGCACGTTTAACATAGATTTTTTTATACATTACTTAGCCGTTGCGGAGGGATTTATTACCTTCGCAACGGTTTTTTATATGATACACAACCTACTTAAATCGGCCATAGTTTTTCTTTTGTTGCTGTCGCTTCCAGCCTCGGCGCAGCGCGTTGCCCTTGTGCTTAGCGGGGGAGGTGCTAAGGCTTTGAGTCATGTTGGAGTGTTAAAAGCTTTGGAAGAAAACGAAATTCCAATTGATTATATAGTTGGAAACTCTATGGGAGCCATTGTTGGTGGGTTGTATGCCAGCGGCTATTCACCGCAAGAAATTGAAGATTTTGTTAAAAGTCCAAATTTTGCTGCTTGGGTTACCGGAACAATTAATGAGCAGGATTTTGTGAGCAAACTGCAAGATCACAATGCCTCATGGATTAGTGTTCCATTCAGTATCAATAAACGGATAATTTCTAGGTTGCCATCGAGCATCATATCAACCTTTGTGATGGATTATGCGGTGATGGAAACTTTTGCAGGCCCTTCGGCTGTGGCCAACTATGATTTCGATAGCCTTTTTGTGCCTTTTCGCTGTGTGGCATCTGATATTGATTCATCTCAATTGGTGGTTTTACGCAATGGACAACTTGGAACAGCGGTGCGCGCTTCGGCTACGTTTCCGCTGCTTTTTAGGCCAGTAAAAATCAATAACAAATTGCTTTTTGATGGCGGCATGTTCAATAATTTCCCCATTGATGTTGCCGAAGAGGCTTTTCATTCTGATATTTTAATTGGAAGCAAAGCCGCTGGAAATTACAAAGCGCCACAGCAAAACGACATGCTTTCTCAATTGCAAAATATGTTGATGCGTAAAGCTGATTTTTCGGTGCCTACGGATAAAGGAATTTTAATTGAATCGCAGATGGGGCCAGCTGGTGTGCTTGATTTTAGCCAAGTTGAAACCTATATCGATAGCGGCTATGTGGCAGCTTTGCGCCAGATTTCACTAATTGAAAGTAAACTTGAGCGTCGTGCAAATGCTGACAGTGTGCAGCAAGAGAGGGAATTGTTTAAAGCACGTTTGCAAGATTTGAAAGTAGGCCGATTAAATATTTCGGGCGTAAATGACAAGCAGGCCACGTATATCCGCAACAAGTTTAATTACAAAAACCGAATTAGTAGTCTGGATTCCTTGAAGTTATCCTATATGAGTTTGATGGCCGATGACAAAATAAGCTATGTTTTTCCAGAACTATATTTTGATCCCGAGAGCGGAAAATATGACCTCAACTTAAACGTATCGCTTGCAAATCCCTTTGTTGCTGAAATAGGAGGTAATGTGAGTTCTGCGGCTACCAATCAGGCTTTTGTCGGACTATACTACCGTCGGCTTTCTAATTTTGGAAGTCGCTTTGGTGTGAATGGCTATTTTGGTCGTTTTTATTCTTCGGTTCAGGGTTTGGCACGTATTGATTTGCCCGCTGCTATGCCGTTTTTTTTAGAAGCCAAAGCGACGCTTTCACGTAAAGATTATTTTAAAAACGCCACCTATTTTTTTGAAGATCCAACGCCCGCTTTTTTGATTAATGACGAATCATTCTTGAACGTTAATTTAGGTCATTCCATAAGAAAAAACACACAGGTAAGCATTGGTTTTGGTGGAGGTCGACGCAGTTTTGATTATTATCAAACCAATAATTTTGGCCGAAATGATACGGCAGATGTGAATCAATTTGATTTTTTAATGCCACACCTCGAATTGGAGTATAATACCTTAAACCGGAAATATTTTCCGTCAGCAGGCATGCGATGGAAAGTGCAGTTTTCCTTTTTTGAAGGAATTCAAAAAAATATTCCCGGAACAGAAATTGGAAAACCTTTGATTGAAGAAAAGCAACAAAGTTTTTTTAGGCTTAAACTGCACTACAACAATTTTTTTGCACATGTTGGAAACTGGCATTTTGGTTTTTTGGCTGAAGTGATGGCAACCAATCAGCCCTTATTGAGCAATTATACAGCTACAGTGCTTTCAGCGCCTGTTTTTGAGCCTATCCCCGAAATGAAGTCGCTATATCTGGATCGTTATCGCGCGATTAGCTATGCAGCTGGTGGTTTTAAAGTCATTTATAATCCAGTGCGCAATTTCGATATCCGCATGGAAGCTTATGTTTTTCAACCCTACCAACGTGTTTTGAATACGGGCGTTTCGAGAATTCCTGAGCTTGGAGCAGCGTTTAGCGATCAGTCCTATTTGCTTTCATCACGGATGGTTTTGCATACGCCAATTGGGCCACTGAGTGCTTCTTTCAATTACCTGGATAAAACGGACAGCCGTTTTACAGTTGTCGTTAGTTTTGGCTATTTAATCTTTAATCGCTCAGCTTTTGAATAAAAATTGAAACACTATTTAAGAGGACTTAAAACTAAAATGGAGAATTCCTGTTTATTAGGATAGATTTCAACGTATGAC
>CAZOEV010000450.1:0-3160 GCA_964578915.1 uncultured Lentimicrobiaceae bacterium | reverse complement strand
CCCCAAAAACTACAGCAGCAAAAAAAGATAACAAAGCAGTTGCCCCTAAAAAAACAAAAAAAGCAACTGACAAATAAATAACATAACCAGAAAAAATACTTAACCATGGCACACAAGAAAGGAGCTGGAAGTTCCCGTAACGGCCGTGAATCGGAAAGTAAACGATTAGGTGTAAAAATTTATGGCGGACAGTTTGCCAAAGCTGGAAATATCATAATCAGACAGCGTGGTACTGCCCATCGCCCGGGCAATAACGTAGGCATGGGAAAAGATCATACCATTTTTGCAATGGTTGATGGCACGGTTGAATTCCGTCGCAAAAGAGATGATAAATCATACATCTCGATTGTTCCCGCAGAAGAAGTAAACTAAGCTGCACCAAAAAAAATATTTAATCCCCGGTTATGCATGCATAGCCGGGTTTTTTGGCTTCGGACATTACCGAATGGACTTTTCAGTTAAAAGAATCAAGCGTTTTTTCTGAATATAGCACTAACTTTCGCGCTTTTCAGCCTTATAAAAACTGTATTTTTGCAAAAATTATCTATTAAAAGATGTTATTAATCCCTTATATCCGTGCCAACAAGGACTTGGTATTAGCCCGTTTGGCCATAAAAAATTTCAAACAGCCAGAAATACTCGACGAGGTACTTGAGCTGGACGAGAAACGCAAAAGTTTGCAGCAAGAGCAAGACGATCTGCTGGCCGAAGCCAATGCGCTTGCCAAAGAAATCGGTTTGCTTTTTAAACAAGGGCAAGCTGCCGCCGCTGAAGTGCTAAAAGCCCGCAATAGCGAGATAAAAGAGCAAACCAAAGAGCTGACCGCTTTGCTGAATGACACCAAACAGTTATTGCAAGACAAGTTGGTGGAAATTCCCAACCTGCCGCACGAATCCGTGCCTCCGGGGAAGCAAGCCAGCGATAATATCAATGAATACGAGGAAGGCGAAATTCCTGTTTTACCAGAAAACGCCGTACCACACTGGGATTTGATCAGTAAATACGATTTGATCGATTTTGAGCTGGGCAATAAAGTTACCGGCGCCGGATTTCCCTTTTACAAAGGAAAAGGCGCGCGACTGCAAAGGGCTTTGATCAATTTCTTCTTGGATGAAGCCGTAAAAGCTGGTTTCCAAGAGGTGCAGCCACCGCTGATGGTAAACGAAGATTCTGCTTATGGCACAGGCCAGTTGCCTGACAAAGAAGGCCAGATGTACACCATTGGTGCCGATAAATTGTATATGATTCCCACGGCGGAGGTGCCCATCACCAATATGTTTCGCAATGTAATATTGGCCGAAAAAGAGCTTCCAGTAAAAACTACTGCTTACTCTAGTTGCTTTAGGCGCGAAGCCGGATCCTGGGGCAAACACGTGCGCGGCCTCAACCGCCTGCATCAATTTGACAAAGTAGAAATTGTACAAGTTGCGCATCCTGACAACTCCTACGCATTGCTAGAAGAAATGAAAACCCATGTTGCCAATTTATTACGCAAGCTGGGACTGCCATTCCGCATTTTAAAACTTTGTGGCGGCGACACCAGTTTCACGGCAGCCCTTACCTACGACTTCGAAGTGTATTCGGCAGCACAGCAAATGTGGCTCGAAGTGAGTTCCGTTTCTAACTTTGAGAGCTTTCAGGCAAACCGCATGAAGCTGCGCTTTAAGGATGCTAGCGGACAAATACAACTTGCTCACACCCTGAATGGCAGCGCATTAGCTCTTCCACGAATTGTAGCAGCCTTACTCGAAAATAACAAAACAGATGATGGCATTAAAATTCCCGAAGCATTACAGGCTTACACTGGTTTTGCTATTATCAGCTAAACTTTTCTTGTTTTTGAGTTTCACGGCTTGCTCGCCTGATCCGCATCCGCAACAAGCTTTTTTACATGAAATTGATTCGCTGCAAAAGCAGCTAATGGCAGACAGTTTAGCTTTTCAGGACTTGTTGCAAAGGCCGCACGAAAACACCATTGCACAGATGGAAAAGCTGCTGAGAGAAACTTCAGTCAAGGATCCGTTTTATGAAAGCAAAAGTTCACGCCTTGAAACCGGATTGATGTATTTTCAACAATTAACAGCAGAAAGCGGGCCGTTTCTGGAAGAAATAAGCTATTCAGCCAAACAGCTTCGAAATCTGCGCTCTGATATTGAAGAGGGTATTTTAGACAAGCAGGATGCTGGTCAATATCTGCGATCTGAAGCAGATGCCGTAAAACGTATCAGCGCAAAAAATCAATACTTTTTGAACAGCCTCGAAGCAAACTTGTTGTTAATAGAAACATTGGAAGAAGCTCATCAAGCAGAAAAATCCGTTCTCAATTAAAACTTAAGTTTTAAAAAGTCTATGACACAAAAAGATAAACAAATTGAATTGAAAGATAAGATTGTTAAAGGGCTTGAAAAAGTTTATGAACGTCTTCTTGAATTCAAGAAATCCAAGAATAGTGAACTTGTGATAATGCAAGGAGACAAAATAGTGAAAATAAAACCAGAATAAGCAATATGCACTATACCTGTGTAATTAATTGCTTGTTTCTATCCTACTTACGAATTCCGATAGCTATCGGGGCTCACGGATTTTCTACCTGCAGGCAGGTTCGGTTTTAATTACTAACTTACATATTTAACCACCCAACTAATCATATTCAGATACGCGTCAAAGCTCATCAGGCAGAAAAAAACTGATTTCTATGAAAAAATGGCCTCCTATTTTGTTATTTCTTGCGCTGATTGTGTTGGCGATGGCGAATCCAATCAGAGCGCAGCAGACACGTGATGCAGCGCGCGCCAAACAAGAACAACGCCTTGAAAAAGAAAGGTTGGCCAATCAGTTTTACAGAAGTCAGGAATGGGAGAAAGCCAAACCACTATATTTAGCCCTTTATCAGCAGTTCAATTCCCAGCATTATTTCTCCTATTACCTTAATTGTTTGATTCAGCTCAACGATTTTGAGGAAGCTGAAAAACAGCTTAAAGCAGAAATCAACAAGAATCCAGGATCGGCAAATTTTATGGTTGATCTGGGCTATATGTATCAACTTCAAGGCAATCAAAGAAAAGCTGAGCGCCTATTCGGTAAAATTATCAAAGATTTGATTCCCGAGCGCAATAGAATCGCTGTAACAGCAAACGCTTTCCGCTCGCGAAATTTGGAT
>CAZOEV010000449.1:0-3162 GCA_964578915.1 uncultured Lentimicrobiaceae bacterium | reverse complement strand
CCGATCCTGACAGACCTTGGGATCCTGATGAAGCTTATGAGAAGATTCTTAACGGTACTTGGGCACCTTATTCTTTGACTACTTTTGCTAATAATATTGGTCAGGGATCAACACAAAGTACTGTTGGGCCAGCTTTTAGTGAAGACTCAAAGACTTCTAACCGTATTGAGGACATTGCTAGTGTTGATATTGTGTTAACACCTGATAAGAGCAAATGGACACGCAGCCCAGTGCTCGAAATGAGCTATGACCGTGCCCTGTCCGAAGGCAATGCCGTTCGCTTTGGATTGCGTAAAGCGCCTTCAGTAGATAAAGATGGAAACAGTGCCTCCGCTATGGATTTGGAGGGTAGCACTAATCCAACCGATCCAAATTATATCAGCAGTTATGGTATGGGCTGGTTCCCAGGCTATGCTATCAACTTGGAAACAGGAGAGCGTTTGAATATCATGTTTGGTGAAGATTCCTATCTTTCAGCACAAAATGGCCGCGATATGCTTTTCAACCCAACGGCTAAGGATATGGATTTGGATGAGCAGCTGTTTGACCCAAGTATTTTCTCGCAAGTTGGATTCCAGCCGCTTATGGGTGGTAAGCACTATGTATATGTAATGCGTCATGACTATTACAATTTCACGCAGCTTAACATAGAGTTTGAATCGCCTGCTTATGATGCCGGGCGCTATGCACATGGTGTTTTGGATACACTTTTCAATACCCAATTCCCATTTGTTACCAATTATTTCTTTACTCAAATTATGTACGTTGGTATGCCAATGGCTGTAAAAGGTGAAGAATGGTTATCTAACGAAGCCCGTATTAGAATTAGAGTTGCTAAACCTTATGAAAAGAGCTACTCCAAGCAGCCACTCGATACTATTTACGCTGGTATGGATGTAAATCGCTTCTTCCCTGCTTATCAATTTAGCACAGAAGGCATTGCCACGGAATACGATGTTCCTGCAAAAATTCAACAAGACCTCGACATTGTTAATGTTGTGCCGAATCCTTACTATGCTTATTCGAGCTACGAAAGGAATGCACTGGATAACCGGGTGAAAATTACCAACCTGCCAGAGCAATGCGTGATCACCATTTACAATATGAATGGCACCAAAATCAGACAATATAAGAAGGATGAACCAAAAACTTCTATTGACTGGGATTTGAAAAACTTTGCGGGAGTGCCGATAGCTAGTGGTATTTATATGATTCATATCAAATCGGACGATGGAGAGCGTATCATCAAGTGGTTTGGAACTATGCGTCCAATTGACCTGAATACCTTCTAATAAATTGAAATGCGAACCAAAAATACAAGATAGATTATGAATACTTTTTATAGATACATAACGGTAATGAGCCTGATAGTGCTTATAGGCATTGCAGGACAGGATGCATTCGCAGGAAACAAAGACAGATCAGGTCAGGCTGGTGCTTCCGAATTGTTAATTAATCCCTGGGCCAGAAGTACTGGTTGGGGAAATGCTGGCATGGCCAATGTCAAAGGCTTGGAAGCTATTTGGAGTAATGTGGGCGGAACCGCCTTCACCAAAAAGACTGAGTTGATATTTTCGCATACTACCTGGCTCAAAGGATCTGATGTTAGCATCTTTTCTTTTGGACTAACCCAGCGCGTGGGCGAAACCGGAGCACTTGGATTGGCAGTAATGTCAATGAACTTCGGCGATATTCCTATTACAACTACTGAATATCCTGATGGCGGTCAGGGAAACTACTCTCCCAATCTGCTAAACATCAGCTTATCTTATGCCAAATCGTTTTCTAACAGTATCCACGCTGGATTTGTTATGAAAATTATTTCCGAGAGCATCTCAGATATGAGTGCCCAAGGCGTGGCTTTGGATGCTGGTATCCAATATGTAACAGGTACTCAGGAAAATATCCATTTTGGCATTACCCTGAAAAATATTGGACCCACCATGAAATTCTCAGGTGATGGGCTGTCGCTCAAAGCCTTTATTCCAGGACAGGAAAACCAGTTTACCCTGGAACAACGTCAGGAAGCTTTTGAGTTGCCTACACAGTTATCTATTGGTGCTGCTTACGACTTTTTGTTTGAAAACAATTACCGTTTCACCATGGCTGGTAACTTCACCTCAAACTCTTTCACCAAAGACCAAATCATTATTGGTGGTGAGTTTTCGCTGAAAGAATATCTGTTGCTGCGCGCTGGATATACTTATGAAGAAGGAATCTGGGACGATATCGAAACTTCAGAAAGAACCAATGTAAACAAAGGCTTAAGCCTAGGTTTTTCAGTACAAGTGCCTATCAATAAAGAGGCTGGTTCTGTGTTTTCAATAGATTACTCCTACAGAGATACGGATCATTTTAGTGGAAATCATACCATTGGAGCGCGTATAAGCTTCTAAATTTAGAGCTAATTAAGTTTTTAATCGGCGGTCATAAATTGGCCGCCGATTTTATTATAATTTGTTCCTCAATTATTTACGGCTATTTGAGATTTTATTAAATAGTGCACAAAGTTTGTGTAGTAAGAAAATAGTGTATCTTTGCATTTGAAAAGGCCCTTATACCACTAAGGGTCTTTTTATCTTATAAAAATTTACACAACGCATTTCCGCTACAAGGCGGAAATTTGAAAATTAGACCGGCACTGATTACCAGGCCGGATTTATTGATTAATAACTCTTAGGTTATGTCAGAAACAAAGTATTTTACACAGGAAGGTCTCCAGAATATCAAGGATGAATTGGAAGAGCTTCAGTTGAAAGAGCGGCCTAAAATTTCGCAGATGATTGCCGAAGCGCGCGATAAAGGTGATTTATCTGAAAATGCGGAATATGATGCTGCCAAGGAAGCTCAAGGTATGCTTGAGCTGAAAATTTCTAAACTGCAAGAGCTGGTTATGAATGCCCGGATTATTGATGAATCCAAAATGGATACCTCGAAAGTGTTGTTGATGTCGAAAGTAAAGATTAAAAACCTTACCAACGGCGCTGAAATGAATTATCTGCTTGTGCCGGAGAAAGAAGCCAACCTTAAGACTGGGAAGATTTCTGTAAATTCGCCAATAGCCAAAGGCTTGCTTGGGAAAACTGTTGGCATGCAAGCAGAAATCAGTGTCCCAGCTGGTGTTATGACTTTTGAAATTATTGAAGTATAACGCTAAAGAAT
>CAZOEV010000448.1:0-3166 GCA_964578915.1 uncultured Lentimicrobiaceae bacterium | reverse complement strand
AACACAAACAATGGCGCGCTTGCTTGGGAATCGGAGCGATTTAGAAAAGGCATCACCAATGCGATTACCTTTAAAAATAGTCATATTGTATGTAGCGGCAAGGCATTGTATAGTATCGACATCAATACCGGTGAAGAAAAATACGAGGTGCCAGTTGCCAAAGGAGGAGTTGGCCAAGCCAGTTTTATCCTTTCATACAAAGATGATATTGTGGTGGTGATAGGCGAAAAAGGGGTGTCCACCTTCAACGCCAATAATGGCGAGCTGCTCAACAGTGGCAAATACAAGTCATCCAGTTTGTTTGACCGCCGTGATGGGATGGTGGTGATGCGAACAGAGAAGGCTGATTATGCTGCCTTTGATCTGGAAACTTGCCAGTATAAAGAATTTAAAGCACGCACTGGTGCTGGCAACTCTCTAACAACCAGTGGTGAACATCTTTTTGTTTATGAGAAAAAAGTGGTTACCAAACTTAAAACACGCTAGACCTTTTATAAAGCACGATTTCTTTAAAAGCAAAAGCCCTGACAAAACTGCTATTGTCAGGGCTTTTGCTTGTTTTTTTCAGGATTCAATTGTGCTTGCTGCGTTCCGACTGCACAAGGTTAAAGATGTAATATCACCAGCACTTAATAAGGCCGCCAAAAACACGTTTATTCAAGCAATCGTTTCAAGCGCTCAATCTTCTGCTGTGTGACGGAATCAAATTGCATTGCTGAACGGTTTACCAGGGAATCAATCTGTTTGATCTTGTCGCTTTCCAGGTTGATAAGCGAATCGAGTGCCAGCACTTTAGTGGTTTCACGTTTGATAATCGAATCGAGCTGATCGGCTTTTTCATGGATACGGTTGATTTTTTCTTCTACCTGCTTTTCAATATTGGTGCACGACGAAATCAAAAGAGGGAAAATCAAAAAGAAGAGAATCAGTGTGAAGTTTTTCATAGTGTTGATTTTAGTGAGTTGATTTAGTTTTGATATAAACAAATCAATAGATGCAAATGTTTTGTGTGTCAACCGATAAGGACAAAAATAAATGACGGCTGACATTTCCTAAAAAATTAGTGAAAAAATCAAATCATACAATCTGCGTCATTCAGTTTGAGAATGTGATAAGGAAAATTGCGCGCTATCACTAAGTAAATTCACCACGGAAAAATATTTTTTTAATTTGTGATCAGGCATATTGTATTTGTTTAATTTCGCCGCCCAAATCTACTCTAAATGAAGCAATTAATTGTTGCTGTTTTTGTTATTTTGTTGGTTTCGTGCGACCTCAATGGCCAGCGTTTTATTGGCGAATTGCCTGTTAAAGCCGAGATGAGTATCCCTTTTAATATCGGCGAAAAAGCATTGAAACCTTTGGTAAGTTTATCCGACGCTGATCTCCAGCGCAAGCTTGCTGAGGTGGTGAATAGCGACCCAAAGATGAAACGATTGGTGAGCCAAAAGAAAATGGCTATTGGTTTAGTTATTCTCAACGATACCAGCAATATCCGCTTTGCCCGCATCAATGGCAAAGTGGAAATGTATGCCGCTAGTCTTCCCAAGATAGCCATTTTATTAAGCGCGATGGATGCCGTTGATAAAGGAGAGCTCGACGATACGGAAGCCTTGCGTGAAGACATGCGCAAAATGATTGCCCGTTCAGACAATGCGGCTTCCACGCGCATTATGGATTTGCTTGGAAACGAAAAGATTGAAAGTGTGCTTACCGACCCAAAATACCGACTATATGACGAAGAATATGGCGGTGGCCTTTGGGTTGGAAAACGTTATGCCAAAACCGGCAAGCGTTATCCTGACCCTTTACACGGCATCAGCCATGCGGCAACCGTTACGCAGGTTTGTCGTTTCTATTATATGCTGGCCTACGGTCAGTTGGTAAGCTACGAGCGCTCAAAAGAGATGCTCGATATTATGAAAGATCCAGAGCTACACCATAAATTCGTGAACTCCTTGCAAACCATTGCGCCCAAAGCCAAATTGTTTAGAAAATCTGGTTCTTGGGAAAAATTTCACAGCGATTCTATTCTTGTGTGGGGACCCGATCATAAGTATATTCTAGTCGCCTTAACAGAAGATGCTGATGGTGAGCGTATTTTACGTCAACTTGTTTTTAAGATAGAAGAGGTGCTCAAAAGCGTTTAAATTCTTATCTTGCCCACGCAAGATAGCATCCTATTCGTATGGAAAATAACCAGTTTAGCTGGAGTACCAATACCTTGAGTGAAGGCGTCAGGTTTTTGCTGACAAAATCATTCGATCTGCGCGAAGGCGAGTACAAACGTGCTTTCCTAATGCAGCTCAATATTTTTCTGATGATTTCGACGCTGCTGATAATTAAACCAGCCGTGAATGGCTTGTTTATCAGTAAATTCGGCGTCGAAAATCTGCCTCTGGCATTTGTTATCGTGGCCTTGGTGGCTACTTCGTTTTCTGTTTTTTATGCACGGAAACTGGTAAAGATTCCTTTTCACTTATTGATTCGCCGTACACTGATTATTTCGGTTGTGTCATTATTAATCTTTGGCATACTTCTGATTCTTAATGTTTTAGTGGGCTGGGTTATTTATGTTTTTTATATTTGGGTAGCCATTTTTGCTGTGCTTACTGCTTCACAATTTTGGATATTGGCCAATCTTGTTTTTAATGCCAGAGAAGCCAAGCGCTTGTTTGGTTTCATTGGAGCTGGTGCTATTGCTGGAGGCATTTTTGGCGGATACCTCACCTCCCTGCTGGCGCCGGTTATTGGTGCCGAAAACTTATTATTTGTGAGTGCCCTGCTGCTTTCGTTTTGCATTCCGATAACCAAAACGGTATGGCGTGATAGCCTCAGTGGGAAGCCACAGCCCGCCAAAACCAGTGAAAAGATTACTGAACTAAGTGAGAGTCCTTTTCAAATTATCCGCCACTCAAAACACCTCACTTACCTGGCTGGTATTATTGGCGTGAGTGTGATTGTGGCCAAATTGGTCGATTACCAATTCAATGCCCTTGCCTCCAGCCGGATCACCGATCCTGATGAACTCACCGCATTTTTTGGGTTCTGGTTCTCCAACTTCAACCTGATCTCGCTGGCCATTCAGCTTTTCCTTACTCGGCGGGTTGTGGGTGTTTATGGCGTAGGAACTTCATTAATTGTATTGCCGACCGGGATTTTTATT
>CAZOEV010000447.1:0-3183 GCA_964578915.1 uncultured Lentimicrobiaceae bacterium | reverse complement strand
TACACCCCTTGATGCCAAAGGCAAAGACTTGTTGCTTTCATTTACTGGTAACGGTATTGCCTCTACCGGAAATCAGCTGGCAGCATTTGCTGAATTGTTTGTTTACAATAATATGGTGGATTATGGCGCTCCCATTGCCGTTCCAGGAAAAGTTGAAGCAGAAGACTATTTTGAAATGGCCGGTGTCAACACTGAAAACTGCAACGATATTGGAGGCGGCTTAAACGTTGGCTGGATAGAGCCAGGTGATTATATGAAATATTATATTCGGGTCAGCGGCTCAGGCAATTATCGCCTTACTGCCCGTATCGCAGGCTACAACAGCGGAACACTGCATTTTCTGTTCGACGACAGCCAGGAAGCAAACATCAACTTTACCGCAACCAATGGCTGGCAAACATGGCGGGATTTCAGCACTACACTCCATCTGAACGAAGGAACGCATGTAATGAAAGCTATTGCTTCAAGCGATGCTTATAACTTGAACTATTTCCATTTTGAACAGCTTACCGGTGTCAGCGAAAGCCTGGGAGCAATAAGTGGGGTTAAGGCATTTCCTAATCCCGTATCGGATAGTTTCACGCTGCAGTTTATGAGTCTGGTTAACCAGCAAGTGCGCATAGCGCTTTATGAAATGAATGGTAAACAAGCCCAGATGATTTATGAAGGAAGCGTAAACCAAGGCACAAACGAGATCGCAGTTGACCTAAGGGATGCGCTACATTCAGGGATGTATTTTGTTGAAATCAAGGATGACACTAAACGCTATTTCACGAAAATACTGGTAAACAGACCTTGATCTAGCATTTTGCAGAAAGTGATAAAACTGATTTACCGGCACCTTGCCTCATGAAACACTCGTTATAAAACCTTGGCACTCAACAATACGATTTGGCATCTGGGATTCGATATATTTTTTAAGCATGAACAGTTTGTGCATTTTCCTTAACATCCTCAATTTTGATGCTCCACGACTACTGTGAATAATCCCAAGAACAACAATTTCAGTCATTTTAATTTTGTAAATGATAAGCCAACTCATACAAACCGCTTTACGGTAGATTTTTGTTTTGGTTGGAATTTCCTCACACTCCCGAAATGCTTGCGGGTTTTGTTCAATGCGGTCTATCGTTTCAAATAGTTTATTACCTAATCGAATAGCATTTAATGGCTGATGTCTGATAAAGGCAATATAGCCTGTGATTTCATCAATATTTTTGATTGCGTTTTCGGTGAGCCTTACTGAATGTGCTTTTGGAGTTTTTCCTTTTGTGTTTCCCATCTTTGTTTGGCTTCTTGTACGCTTAACGTTGGAGAATTTTCGGTGTGCTCAATCCACTTTCTAAAATCTTGCTCATTCATTGGCTCACCTGGAAAAGCATAACTACTTAATTCAGAATTTTTTACAATCCTTATCAAATGTTTATGTTCTAATTCTCGCAAAGCTTTTAATGAGCTTTTATCCATAAGTTCTATTGTTAGCGTTTGCATCAGCTAGTATTATTAATTTGAATGAGTCAGTCCAAAAATATATTATTTATGGCTATTTACTGCAAATATAGTGAATAAATTATGCAGAAACAATGCAATTTTCTGACTTGGTAATTTTTAAGACACGCTTTATTATCACGCTACCTTGAGCTCGGCGCTGCAACTATTTTACGATAATTTACTAAATCTATCTTTCATATTTTTCCCTCCCAAACTCATCGTTGAATAACCAATTTTTGTTTTCTGCTAAAGTTTTCTGATTTGATTTCGACGATATATAATCCGGCGTTTAGCTTGCTGATATTTATTTCCTGTTGATTGTTTTGTAGTGTCTCAGTTTTTACCAAAGAAACTATAAAACTATCCTAATCTGTTCCCAATTAGTTATTGAATATTTTTCTTTTAATTTTTCTTCAATAGATTTTTGATAAAACTTTTCAATCCTTTGCTTAACAGCTTCATTATCTATGTTTTCTTTACCATATATTGCTGAACTATATAAATCTAATTCCCCTTTAGCCAAACGAACTAATTCATTTTTCTTGAATGCTTCTATACTCTTTAATTCTATTTCTGAATAATATAGTTTTAGCTCATTAACTACCTTTTCTTTTTCCTCATCCGACAAGAACTTTGATCCCCATATTTCATCTCTCTTTTTCCAATACTCTTTAATTAATGATGGATTGAAACCGTAATAATTTGCACCTTTATCTCCGTGTAAAAACGGGATAATTAAATATGAGAGCAAGAAAGATAGAGAAACCAAAATACCAAAAGATTTTTTGCCTTGTTTATAAATTTTATATCCTGCATAAAAATGAAGAATTGGGATCTGCATCGCTAAAAAATATTCACCAGAAACATTCATATCATGAAACCGTTTAATATAAAACTTTATAAGTTGATAACCTTGATAAGTAATCATGATAGAAAAAAAGTAGTAAAAAATTGATTCTCTCCGTATTATTGCTAATGTATTTAAAGAAATTTTACCTTTAGGAATTGGATCAAATACGGAAAATAGATAGTTTATAACCATTTTGAGTATTAACAACCCTATAGTAGATAATATAAAAAATAATATCCATTTTAAGAAAGCTATAGCTTTAATCCGTCCTTCAATCTTATATTCAAATTGATACATGTAAGTAACAGCAGTTAGGAAACCCATGAATAAAGAATAAATAGTAAAATTATTATCTAGATATTCATAATTAAAACCTGAAATAACTGAGAAAATGAATAGAGTAGTTAATACTAGAAAAAAGTATTTAAATTCACTTTCTTTATTAACATTTGTTCGGTACATTTTGAAAGTATTACTAATTATTCCTTTTGTCAATTAAAATCAAATTGTAAGATAATTTATTCCAATTGTCGGATAAAGATAATGATAAATAAGTTGTTATTGCAAAAAAGCAGTTTCTTAATTTAGTATTTTGCAGATGTTCCACATTATCATGCTAACTTAAGCTTCGAGCTAGCGGCAGGTGTCGATTTGTAACCGGTGTCACACTCAATTCAGACCGTTACCTCACAAATCCTTTTCTTTCGTAAAAAATAAAAGTACGTATATTTTATCTATGAGTAGAAAGTGTAAATTCCATAATCTCAAAAAAATAGTGCTTTGATACTAACTGTGCAATTAAAAAAAGACTTACTAATGATGTGATGATTTTCAGCTAAGTG
>CAZOEV010000446.1:0-3192 GCA_964578915.1 uncultured Lentimicrobiaceae bacterium | reverse complement strand
AAGATACATAATTTACAGCATCCTTGGACGCGCCGTGCACCTGCGGAATACATCTGAACGAATACGGATCTTGAACATGCGCCTTTTCACGAACAATCAACTCGCTACCTTCCAGTAAATTACGAAAGCGTTGTGCGGTGGCAATCTGTCCTTTATGGTGCCTGATCTGATGAACCTGATCAAAAAATGGTTCAATACGGCCATCAAAAGCATCTAGAGAAAGTGCGCCAATAACATCAGCCAGCATAGAAAGCCGGAAAGTTTTTAGCAGCATAAAAACACCATAAGCACTCATAAACTGTGTGCCATTTAGCAAGGCCAAACCCTCTTTTGATTTCAGTTGAATAGTTTCCCAACCCAAAATTTGTAGCACCTCAGTTGCTGGTTTCACTTCACCTTTATAATACACTTCGCCCATGCCCAAAAGTGGCAATGCAAGATGTGCCAGCGGCGCCAAGTCGCCCGAAGCACCAAGCGATCCCATTTGGTAAACTACTGGCAGCACATCGGCATTATAAAAATCAATAAGTCGCTGTACTGTAATTAGCTGAACGCCAGAATGGCCATAACTCAAACTTTGTGCTTTAAGCAACAGCATCAGTCGAATAATCTCTTTCGGAACCAAATCGCCGGTGCCACAGGCGTGCGACATCACCAAATTTTCCTGCAACTGTCCCAAATCTTCTTTGGAAATATTGGTATCACAAAGCGAACCAAAACCTGTGCTTATTCCATAAATTGGCGCTGTTTGGTGTTCCATTTTCTGATCGAGATAGCTGCGGCATTTTTCAATTTTTGCCACAGCCTCTTCAGAAAGCGCCAAATTATAATTTCCTTTTATAATATCAAAAATGCTTTGAAAAGTGAGTTTCTCTGCTGAAATATAATGTGTTTTCATTTACTGATGGATTTTTTAAGTTTTTGTTCAATCATTTAAAAGCACTTCGCTTAGCGGAATTTTATCGAAAAAACGAAAAAAGTGCTTTTCTGTTGATTTGAATCAAAAAACTTAAAATCCAGGCTAAGGCCATCGTATTATTGAATTTGAATTTTCAAAATCGTTGAGACTAACTGATCTGCGGCTACTTCAAATTGTTCGCCGGTCAGCATATTTTTCAAAGTAAATTTTTGTTCGGCCATTTCCGTTTCGCCAGCCATCACTACCAATGGAATATTTTTTTGGTTGGCATATTTCATTTGCTTTTTTAGCTTGGTATCGTCAGGAAAAACCTCAGCACTTAGACCTTTTTGGCGAAGCTCGTTGGCATAAGGCAGGCAATAAACTACTTCTTTTGAACCAAAATTAAGGAAAACAACCTGCGTAGAAGCGGTGGCATTTTCCGGGAAAAGGCTTAAAGTTTGCATCACATCATAAATCCTGTCAGCTCCAAAACTAATTCCAACGCCCGACACATCAGGCATCCCAAAAATACCAGTCAAATCATCATAACGTCCTCCACCACAAATACTTCCCATTGGAACATCAAGGGCTTTCACTTCAAAAATTGCGCCTGTATAATAATTGAGTCCACGAGCAAGTGTCAAATCCAGTTCAGCGATATTGTCGAGCTTCATCATTTCGAGGTAATCGAACAGCAAATTCATCTCTTGCAAGCCTTTAGCTCCGCTTGAAGTGTGTCCAATAATTGCTTGCAAAGCATTGAGTTTTTCACGGGAATTGCCATCCATAAATAGCACAGGCTGAAGTTTTTCAATGGCATCCGCTTCAATGCCCTTAGTAACTAATTCGGCATTAACCAGTTCTATTCCAATCTTATCCAGCTTATCAATAGCTACCGTGATATCAATTAATGCATCCGGACGACCAATATATTCAGCAATACCGGCCAGAATTTTTCGGTTATTGATTTTTACAATGACGTTAATTTTCAGCGCGTCGAAAATATCGTGTGTCATTTGCACCAATTCGGCTTCGTTAAGCAACGAATTACTACCTACCACGTCCACATCGCACTGATAAAACTCGCGATAACGCCCTTTTTGCGGTCTATCGGCACGCCAAACCGGCTGTATCTGATAGCGTTTGAACGGAAAACTCAGCTCGTTTCGGTATTGCACTACAAAACGTGCAAATGGAACAGTGAGGTCGTAGCGTAAGCCTTTTTCAGAAATTTGAGGACTAAGTTTTTCAGCCGTAAGTGGCTCATTATCTTGATTTATCGAAGACAAAAAATCACCTGAGTTTAAAACCCGAAACAGCAGTTTATCGCCTTCATCGCCATATTTTCCAAGCAGCGTGCTTAGGTTTTCCATCGCAGGCGTTTCGATGGGCTGGTATCCGTAGCGCTTAAAAACAGTTTTTATGGTATTGAAAATAAAGTCGCGGCGCGCCATCAGTTCAGGACTAAAATCGCGTGTTCCTTTGGGTATAGCGGGTTTTTGAGCCATGCTTGCTTAATTTTTTTTAATTGGTGGCAAAGGTATAAAAAACCAAGCCGTCTTAAACTGGTGATTTAGTAGAGGAACTTGAGGTGAATTTTTATTGATCAAAAAGTACTCTCAAGAATTAACTTATTCTACACCAAGCTCTTTAAGTAAATTTTGATTGAACGATTGCACCTCTAGATCGCCCTCAGCAGGCGCCCAGGAAGCAAAATGCTTGTCGTCATCAGGATTATAAGGCCCGTCCTTTACTTCGTAGGCAACTGAACCTT
This sequence comes from uncultured Lentimicrobiaceae bacterium, assembly GCA_964578915.1. Taxonomy (GTDB): domain Bacteria; phylum Bacteroidota; class Bacteroidia; order Bacteroidales; family F082; genus UBA5536. The sequence goes on along the minus strand of CAZOEV010000446.1, from coordinate 517 downwards.
TTTGCAAAGAAATAATGCTATGCCAAACGCGGGGTAAAATTTCACAGCCGAAGTTGCCTTTTTGTGGATCTAAAATGATGTAATCAGTAATTTTTCCTTCATCAGAAAACTCAACAACCAACAGCCGACCACGCAAACAGAAAAATGCTTCCGATTTATCAGGATTTTCATGTTTGTGAGGCTGAATGTAAGTATCAGGTTCCATGGCATTTAACATACGGTGCATGGTGTCATCGGCATTTGAATGAAAATTATAATTCATTCTGCGCCGGACAGATTTCTTCGCTTTTTGGGAAGTTTCTTCAATAAACTGGTTGTCAATTTTTATCATTGCTGAGTAGTTGGTTTCCAGATAATATCTTTCAGTTTGCGTTTAGGAACATGGTGTTTTTGATCCGAACTGGTGTAATAAGCCACATTTTCTCCATTTTCAATCTCGTCAACTACTACCTCTTGCGCAGGTTTTCCCAGTGCAATAACCAGCAAAATCTCAAGTGAATCAGGTATTTGAAAACAC
>CAZOEV010000445.1:0-3195 GCA_964578915.1 uncultured Lentimicrobiaceae bacterium | reverse complement strand
TCATTTCGTAACGACATTATTATTAGGGGAGGAGGACCAAGCGAGTCTGTTTTCTACTTAGATGGTGTACAGATTCCTACGATCAATCACTTTGCCACGCAAGGAAGTTCGGGTGGTGCTGTAGGTATTTTGAATGCCGATTTTATTAGCTCGGTCGATTTTTATTCTGGGGCTTTTCCAGCCAACCGGGGCAATTCACTAAGTGGTGTTTTTGAATTTACGCAAAAAGAAGGCAACAAAGAAAAAACACGTTTCAGAGGTGCAGTTGGTGCAAGCGAAGTTAGCCTTACGCTGGATGGGCCTGTGGGTGAAAAATCTAGTTTTATATTTTCGGTTAGACGTTCGTATCTACAATTTTTATTTGATGTGATTGGCTTGCCATTTTTGCCGACTTTTAATGATTACCAACTAAAATGGAAGACACGTTTTGATAAAAAGAACGAGCTTACAATCATTAGCATTGGTGCCTTGGATCAGTTTAAGCTTAATACCGGCATCGAAAACCCGACAGAGGAACAGGAATACACCTTAAATGTTTTACCCGTGAACGAACAATGGTCTTATGCCATCGGTGCGGTTTATAAACACTTTAAAACTAACAGCTTCCAAACACTTGTTGTGAGCCGAAATATGCTCAATAATACGAGTTATAAATATCCTGATAATGATGAATCGCGGCCTAAATCTTTAGACTACAAATCGCAGGAAATTGAGAATAAAATTCGTTTTGAGAATAATATCCGCTGGGGTTCTTATAAATTTGTTTATTCGCTTGGTGGTCAGTATGCACGTTATTATAACGCTACGAAGCAACAGCTTTTTGTTGGCAATGAATTACAGAATATCGACTACGAATCAAATCTTGATTTGCTGTCGGCAGGAGCTTCCGCGCAGCTAAGTAAGAATCTCTTAAACGAGCGTTTAACGCTTTCAGCGGGTTTGCGTACTGATTTTAATAATTACAGTAGCTCCATGGGCAATCCAATCAATCAGCTTTCTCCCCGTTTTTCGGCATCTTATGTTTTAAGCGATAAATGGGCTGTAACAGCCAATACAGGACGTTATTATCAGCTTCCAGCTTATACCACATTGGGTTTTAGAAACAATAATGGGGTTTTGGTAAACAAGGAAAATCAATTGAAATATATTGCCGCCAATCATTTTATTGCTGGTTTACAGTTTATTCCGCGTTCGGATATTTTCTTTTCTATTGAAGGATTTTACAAGCAGTACAGCGACTATCCTTTTTCTTTAAACGACTCCATTAGTTTGGCCAACAAAGGTGCTGACTTCGGTGTTTTGGGCGCTGAAGAAGTGGTTTCTAATAATAATGGTCGCGCCTATGGTTTTGAGTTACTTAACCGTAGTAAGTTGCCTTCAGGTTTTAACCTTATTTTATCCTATACATTTGTGCGCAGTGAGTTTGAAGACTTTAATGATGCCTTAATTCCTTCGAGCTGGGATTTTCGCAATATCATTGTGCTAACGGCTTCCAAGAATTTCAAAAACAACTGGATTGCCGGACTCAAGTGGCGTTATGATGGTGGTTTGCCTTTTACACCTTATGATTTGGAAAAATCTGCATTAATCCCTGCTTGGGATGCGCAGAACGCACCATACTTTGATTTCGGACAACTAAACCAGTTGAGGCTTGATCCTTATCATCAGTTGGATGTGCGTGTGGATAAAAAATATTTCTTTGAAAAATGGTCGCTTATGGTGTATGTTGATATTCAAAACCTGTATAACTTTAAGGCTACATTGCAGGATAATATCGTGCGCGAAAAAGATGCAAATGGTAATATTATCACAGTGGATAATGATACAAGATATGTTTTGCGTGGAATCCCAAACACTTCGGGAACCGTTTTGCCAACCATTGGTATTATGGTTGAATTCTAATATAAAAATCACGCAGTATAGCCTGTAAATAGGGTAATAAAAAAGCCTGCTCTCAATTGAGGCAGTCTTTTTTAATAGAATAAAATGAGACAAACTACAATTGAGGGCCGGCAGCTACTAAATGTTTGCCTTCGTCATTATCAGTATATTTCTCAAAGTTTTCGATAAACATAGCAGCCAGATTCTTGGCTTTTGTTTCCCATTCTTTCGCGTCATTGTATGTATCGCGTGGATCAAGAATGCTGTCGTCAACACGGTCGAGTGTTGTTGGCACTTCCAGGTTGAAATACGGAATCACTTTTGTTGGTGCTTCATCAATGCTTCCATCGAGGATGGCATCAATAATGGCCCGCGTATCTTTGATGGAGATTCTTTTTCCAGAACCATTCCAGCCGGTATTTACCAGATAAGCTTTTGCACCCGAAGCTTCCATTCTTTTAACCAGTTCCACACCGTATTTTGTGGGATGAAGAGCTAAAAATGCATTACCAAAACAAGCAGAAAAAGTAGGCTGTGGCTTGGTTACGCCCAGCTCAGTTCCAGCAAGTTTGGCGGTGAAGCCCGACAAGAAGTGATATTTTGTTTGGTCGCTGCTTAGTTTTGAAACGGGAGGCAACACACCAAAGGCATCTGCCGTTAGGAAAATAACTTTTTTAGCGTGACCTGCCTTTGAAACGGGTTTCACACTGTTTTCGATATGATAAATTGGATAGGAAACGCGGGTGTTTTCAGTTTTTGAATTGTCAGCAAAATCAATAGTGCTATCATTCCGCACTACCAAATTTTCGAGCAGTGCATCTTTTTTGATCGCGTTAAAAATGTCGGGTTCGTTTTCTTTACTTAAGTTGATACATTTGGCATAGCATCCACCCTCAAAATTGAAAACGCCATCATCGTCCCAGCCATGTTCGTCGTCACCAATGAGCGCGCGCTTTGGATCGGCGGATAAAGTTGTTTTTCCAGTTCCGCTGAGGCCAAAGAAAACAGCTACATCGCCTTTTTTGCCAACATTAGCAGAGCAGTGCATAGCGGCAATACTTTTTAGCGGCAGGTAATAATTCATCATAGTGAAAATTCCTTTTTTCATTTCGCCACCATACCAGGAACCACCAATGAGGGCCATTCTTTCGGTAAGGTTGAAAACAACAAAATTTTCGGAATTCATGCCCATTTCTTTCCAGTCGGGATTAACCGTCTTGGAGGCGTTTAAAACAACAAAATCCGGCTCAAAGCTTTCAAGTTCAGCTTCCGAAGGCCGGATAAACATATTTTTTACGAAGTGCGCCTGCCAGG
>CAZOEV010000444.1:0-3195 GCA_964578915.1 uncultured Lentimicrobiaceae bacterium | reverse complement strand
TCATATTGATTCATCAAATCAGCGTGTAATTCAGAATCAATGTATCCGCAATCTCGGGAGTAGTCCAGCCAGCCTTCAGTTTCGTACTCTTCACCTAATGAATCACTTAATTTGTTTACAAACGATTTAATATAAATTTTTTTTGCCCATGCTTCACAAAGGTTAGAAGTTACCGATCGGGATGATCGCCTGATTTGATCAGTAAGCGAATATCTTTCTTCTTTTGGAAATTGCTGTGTGATTTCAAAAATCTTCATTGCCAATTTATAAGCCTTTTGATACACAATCAAATCCCGAAAACTATTTATTGTAGCCATATTGAAAATTATAAATTTTACTTCTAAAACAATAAAAATATAACATGCAACAACTCACCACTCACAACTCACCACTCACCACTCATCACTCACCACTCACAACTCACAACTCACCACTCATCACTCACCACTAAATACTCACAACTCACCTCCCAAATACCGGAAACTCAAATTTCAAACCCTCAGCCTCCAGATAACGACTAGTTTTTGCCTTCTCGGTTGTAAATCCTAAAAGATAGCCACCACCACCCGAACCGCATAGCTTTAAAGTAAACGGTTTTTCAGTGCTTATTGGACCAAAATGGGGCTGAAACTCATCCGGAATCATACGTCCGAGCTCGTTTTGTTGCAGCACCGAAATGCGTTCAGTTTCTTTTAAAAATCCCAAAGCATCGCCTTTGATAATACTTTCAATTGCACGATTATTTACGGGAATATAGTGTTCGTTAAGTTTTTTAAAGAAACTGTACTGAAGTAGTTTTTCCTTAAAATGCGCTACCATTACCGCAGTGGATGAGGTAGTTTGGGTATCGATCAAAAAGATTTTAACAGGAAAGTCATCTATCCTCTGCGAGAAATCAGGTAGAGTCAACAAACTGCCCTTTTCATCAATTTTGATCGTTTCCTGAAGCAGACAGCAAAGCGGATCAATGCCCGAACTGCTGCCGTGAAAAAAGGATTCAATCCGCGCCAACAAAGCCTTGAGTTGTTTATTGTCATCGGGTTTTGGGCCGACATAAAAGCGTTCATAAACTGCCGCAACCAATGCGCCTGAGCTGCCCGCTCCATAGCCTTGCGGAATGGTGGAATTAAAATATAAACCCTTTTTCAGTTCGGTTTCAAACTCCTGAACAGCAAAAACAGCCTCCAAATCAGCCGTGTTTTTCAGATAGTCAACAAAGGCGGTCAAGCTTTCGGCTGAGGCTTTTATGGCTGCTGTTTGTTCGCTTTCAGGACAAAAGTCCCAATGCGCTGATTTCTCAAAAAATGGAACAACCAAGGCATGAGATGCGCAAGCGATGCTATGTTCGCCAAATAACATGATTTTTCCAGGGAAATGCTTTGCCATAATTAAGTTCTTAAATCGCTGTGGCGCCTTGACCTACTTTATCGTCAATCCAAAAGCGCTCGACACATAAAGGCAGCAATTTCTTTTCGATAAACGGAAGTACTTTTTTGCGCGCAAAAGCAGGATATAATAGGTGAATATTTGGCCCGGCATCCAAGGTAAAACATATAGGAGTTTTGGTGTTTTCTCTAAAATTTCGGATGGCATTTATGGCTGCCAAACTATTGGGCCGCATCAGAATATAGCCCGGATCTGATGTCATCATCAAGGCATGCAATTGCAACGCTTCGGCTTCGGTGATGCGTATAAAAGTTTCTAAATCACCAGATTGCATGGCAGAATACAAGTCATGAATATTTTTGTTTGCTTGCTGATATCGCGCCGGCGCAAAGGGATTATTCTCCATTAAAGCATGGCCAGCGCGACTTGAAACGGATTTCGTGCCAGAATCAATAATTAATATGCTGTCGTAGAAATCCTGAAAAACCGGATGCAGTTGTTGCGCTACAGGAATTGCAAATTCATCACTACTTTCGGTAAGAAAAGTCGTTTTGCCCCAAACTGCTGCCACCGGAAACACCGAGCGGGAAGCACTTCCCGAGCCCAGTCGTGAGAAATAGCTGGCTTTGATATAGTCGGTTTCGCTGGTGTTTGTGAGTTTATTTTCTAACGCCAAAACTCCCATCACCAGTGCGCTCATGGCCGAGGCGCTGGAAGCAATTCCTGATGAATGCGGGAAGGTGTTGCTACTGCTAATTTCGAACGAAAGCTGATTAAGAAAGGGGAAGTAAGCTGAAATCTGATTTAAAAAACGTTGAATCTTTTCGGCAAAGGCCGGATTTTCTTTGCCTTCAAAAAAGAATTTTAAACGCAGCTCGCCGGAATTATTACGTTCGTATTTTATACTGGTTTCACTTTTTGACGCACTTAAAGTTAAGCTTATCGAAGGATTATTCGGCAGTTGTATGCCGTGCTTTCCCCAATATTTCACCAGCGCAATATTCGAGGGACTTTGCCAGGTTGTTGTTCCGCTAAAACCAACAGGCACATTGCTGATGGCTTGTTTTAGCCATTTCTTTTCAAGGTTTTCGCTCACTTTTTAAGATTTTAAGGTCAGTTCGTCAAAGCAAAACACGGTTTCAAGTCCTTTGTCTGAAAAATAGTTACGCACGACATTTTCTGGCCAATGTGTTGCCGCCAGCAAAAAGTCTCCGCCCCAGGCGCCAAGCGATTTCAATTGGCCTTCAAAATCAGGATAACGTTGTTGGATGGGCTCTAAACCGATGTGCGCGCCAACAATGGTTTCGTGCTCATGCATCAGGCTGCAAAAAATTTCAAAATCAGTAGTTTCAGCCAGCTGTTGTGTTATTTCAGAAACCCTTTCGACTTGTTCAGTCAGGTCATTTTTCGCGTTTTTGGCTTTAAAAGCATGAACAGCCTTCGCTGAATCCTGTTTCTTGCCCTGATAAACAAAGTACAGCTTCTCGGCAAAAGGCGGCTTAAAAGCAGCTGGTTTTTGATGCGGCAAAAGTCCCGTGAGGTGATAAATGAGTGGCGATCTGGATTGGCCGCAAGCGATATCATAACCTGAGCCTCCTATGGAGAAATTAAGTAAAGTATAGGGATTTACTTTTGCCCAGCGCGACAAATTGACGAGCAAACTGGAGCTGCTGCCAAAACCCCATTCAGGTTCAAATTCCAACAAAGTGATGAACTTATAGCTTGTGTTGGCAGAAAACACAGCCGGATTTAACTGCTGCAAGGTTAGCAGAATAAGCTGCAATTTAGACGCTTTTGGCTTATCATCGG
>CAZOEV010000443.1:0-3197 GCA_964578915.1 uncultured Lentimicrobiaceae bacterium | reverse complement strand
TTTTGTTTCTAATACTAAATCAATAAACTTTTTAGGTAATGTCCAAAATGATTTTCGCCTGATTGTTACTTCTCAGATTGAAGCAAGATTAGAATCGAAATACAATATAAAGCATTTAGGCAAAGAATTAAGTTTAAAAATACTTAATCAAAACCTTACAAATAAATGTCCTGATGATGTTTTATTGAAAATTATAGATACACTTGGAGGTCATCCATTTATATTAAACCAAATAAATGTTTTAATCGCAAATGGAGATTTACAATGGTCTGATATCCCAACTGAATTAGAATATATTCCTGCAAGTGAAGATGAAGGAAGGCAGCCATATTTTAACAAGTTATTTGGAAATCATTTAAAGTCATTGTCAAAAGAACTTGAATGTTTAAAATGGATTTCCTCAAAAAACATTGAACAATCTTTTTTGAAATCAATGATTGGTATCACAGGTATATCAAAACTAGAATCAAGGGATTTCTTTAATATTTCAAATAAAACTCAAGTAATACTTCATGATATAGTAATCAAAAGTTTATCCATGCTGCAATTGGATGTAAACTCAGAAGCTCTTGAAAATAAGTTTAGCAACGTATTAGAGTCTTTTAATAATGATTACAACCCTAATTACTATAGAATAATACACACGCATCAAGATTTAATTTTCAAGATTTTTAAGAATTCAAAAACAAGTGGTATTTTTTCATATTCATACCTACAGTCGGTTAAACTTGAGGTTTTTGATGACAGTTTATTTCACGAGTTTTCAGATAATGAAATAGAACATCTGTTTTTAAACTATAAAGAGGAGTATTATTTCAAAATACTATCATGGATTGAGTATGTTGAAGTATGTTATAGACACATAAAGCTTAATCAAGAATATAACAAAATAAAAGAATATTTAGAACCGATAATTACTCGTTTAATTGAATTGGTAAATACTTCCAAGGGGCTTCCTCAAAATGTAATTTTAGATATAAAGAATCATATCGGTAAATTTCAACGCAACATAGGAGATAATAATTCCGCGCAAAAAACATTTGAAGACATTCTAAAAATAAACTCATCCTTTTGGGCTGCAAAATTTCACCTTTCAAAGCTTTTTAGAAAGAGTAATGCAAAACTTGCAAAAGAAATGTTAAGTGAAATTTTGAATTCATATGAAAATGCCACGAATATTTCTTCAACCATAGTTTTGGCTTCATATAAAGAGATTCGCTCACATAAAGGGCTAGATAATATTTTTATGACAAAGTTTATTAGTTCCTTTTCGAACTTAATAAATGAAACGATGGTGCATAATTTTGATTTACCATATGAAGTTCTTGGAGCACTCTCTTCTCGAATAGCATTTAATTATCCAGAAAAATTAATAATCTTAACTGAAAGCATTCCAATTCCTTCTGAAAATACAGTCGATAATAAAACACTTTTCGATGTAGGACAAATCTATTTTAACATCAGCAAGGCATATTTAGAACTAGATAATCAGGAAAAATCTGTTGAATACGCAAATCAATCAATTGCATACTACGAAAAACTTAGTAGTATTAATTCTTTTCAACGAAGGTTTATTGCTGAGACTTATATATTAGTTCCTGACATATCAAAAGCATTACATATACTTCTTGAAGTTCCTTCTTCTGATAGAGAGATTTGGTGGAATTATACATATTCTAAAACACTACGTTTAAATGGCGAATATCCACAGGCTATTGAAGCTATTAATGAATGTTTTGCTTTAAAACCATATGATAAAACAGTATTTTATAGAGAACGAGCACTAATTAAAAAAGCGATGAATGACGAAGACTTTAAAGAGGATTACAAACTAGCTCTAGAAAATAGCAAACCTGGCAAGTTTCAAGATATGATAAATGAAGAAATAAAAAGCTCCTAACATTTTGTATAAGTAATGGCAGGTAAAGTGCTAAATATCAAGGTTTGTAACCCGCTTAAACTACACTGCGGTTTGACAGGAAAGTACCACGCAATCTGCCACTACTCATACAATTTACGTTAAATCAAAACTATGGAAACAGAAATAGTTACACTTCTTGAGGTAAACGATATGATAGTTGCAGAGGATATTCAGTCCCTTCTAGAAGGGACTCAGATATACTCTGTGCTAGTTTCTGATAACCCAGCCTCCTCTGCTTTAAAAGCTTATTCTGGATATAATCCTCCAGAAAATGTTAGTGTTCGAATAAACAAAGAAGACTACCAAGAAGCTGTTGCAATAATTAATAGTAGCGTATACAAAGATTTATTAACTAACCCATAATAAATAGGACGCTAAGCGGTCGGCACGACCCAGCGTGGAGTCCATGTAGAACTACATCCCGACAGAACTGTTGGAATTTAGTCCTATGTACTATCAGAGGTTTTTTAAACCTTAACTATTCCCATGATAGGATAAATATATAGCGGATTATTCGTTTATCAACACGCCTAAACAAAACTTATATCTATTTATCTTTGATGTCGTTGTTTTTGAAATGCCATAATTTCCTACTTTTAGCCAATGAAATACGTATTAATTTTATTGTGTTTTGGTTTTTCAGCCTGCCAAGAAACTGAAAATAAACAAGCTATGGATATTACAATGCCGCCAATGGGCGCGCAAGCTATAACTTATTTGGCTTTAGGAGATAGCTACACTATCGGTGAGGGTGTTTTGGCCCATGAACGCTGGCCTGTTCAATTGGCTGATGCATTGAATGAGAAGGGCTATGAGGTTTCGCCGCCAACAATTATTGCACGCACCGGCTGGACCACTTCCGATCTTACAACTGCTATTGAAGCAGCGCAAATCAATGAAACCTATGATTTGGTTTCTTTGTTAATTGGTGTAAACAACCAGTATCGGGGGCTTTCTATCGCGCAGTTCAGGACTGAATTAGTTGAGCTCATTGACATTTCAATTGCTTTTGCAGGAGGCGATGTGCAAAAGTTTTTTATGCTTTCTATTCCCGATTGGGGTGTAACTCCCTTCGCCGAAGGGCGCGACCGTGATAAAATTTCCGACGAAATTGATCGCTTCAATGAAGTCATTCAGCAGGAAACAAGTAAAAGAAATATACTTCTTATCGACATTACGGAAATTTCACGACAGCCTGATCCCAATGCCGAATTGTTAAGCTCGGATAAGTTGCATCCGGCTGGGAAAATGTACCGCCTTTGGGTGGATAAGGCTT
>CAZOEV010000442.1:0-3203 GCA_964578915.1 uncultured Lentimicrobiaceae bacterium | reverse complement strand
GCCCGATAAAGCTGGTCAACAAAGGGCAGGCGTATTTGTTGGTGAGAAAAAGGCCTTGGGGGAAGGTGGATTTTTTTGTCGGCGCGTCCATAAACGCTTCCTGAAAAACCAAAAGGTCCGCCAACTACAAAAACCAGCCGCTTTGCCGATTGAATCATTTGCTTTTCTAAAAAAGCAGCAAAAGCGCGTGAGCCAAATTGCTTGCCGTTTTCGTCCAACAAAATCAGCGAATCGCCCGCTTGTAAGGCGGATAAAATCAAATTTCCTTCGGCTTCCTTTTGTGCTTCTTCAGTGAGTACTTTGCGGTTTTTGAGGTCGGGAATTATCTTCATCTCCACGCCAACATAATGTTTCAACCTTTCAAAATACTTCTTTAAACCTTCGTCCAGATAGCGTTCATCGGTTTTGCCGATGACTAAAAACAAAACTTTCACTATTTAAAATGTATTATGTTTCTGTGAATGAGGTGAATATGTCACCTCATTCACGGAAATTACTTTTTTTACTCAAAGACTACATATTTCTTCGGTATTGACCGCCTACCTCAAATAAAGCTTGCGTAATTTGTCCCAAAGACGCGTATTTAGTAGCTTCCATCAGTCCTTCAAATACATTTTCACGCTTTGCAGCAGCCTTTTTTAGTTTTTCGAGTTGCTTTGGAATTTCGTCTTTCCAGCTTTCTTGAAGTTGCTCCAACATTTCAATCTGATATTCCTTTTCCTTTGGCGTAGCGCGGATTACCTCGCCAGGAATTACTGTTGGCGACCCTTTGCTCGACAAATAAGTATTTACGCCGATAATGGGCAACTCACCATTGTGTTTCAGTGTTTCGTAGTAAAGCGATTCTTCCTGAATTTTTCCGCGCTGATACATGGTTTCCATAGCGCCCAATACGCCGCCGCGTTCTGTAATCCGGTCAAATTCAGATAGTACAGCCTCTTCAACCAGTTCTGTCAGTTCCTCAATGATAAAAGCACCTTGCAGCGGATTTTGATTTTTGGCCAGCCCTAACTCCTTATTAATAATCATTTGAATAGCTATAGCACGGCGCACGGAATCTTCGGTGGGCGTGGTAATTGCTTCGTCATAAGCATTGGTATGTAGCGAGTTACAGTTGTCGTAAATAGCGTAAAGCGCTTGCAAAGTTGTGCGTATGTCGTTGAAATCAATTTCCTGGGCATGCAATGAGCGGCCAGAAGTTTGAATATGGTATTTTAGTTTTTGTGAACGGTCATTTGCACCATATTTTTGTTTCATGGCTTTGGCCCAAATCAGGCGTGAAACCCTTCCAATTACCGAAAATTCGGGATCAATTCCATTGGAAAAGAAGAAGGAAAGGTTTGGAGCAAAATCGTCAATATTCATGCCGCGAGACAGGTAATATTCCACGTAGGTGAAACCGTTTGCCAGCGTAAAAGCTAACTGACTGATAGGATTGGCGCCGGCTTCGGCTATATGGTAACCCGAAATAGAAACGGAATAAAAATTCTGAACTTTATTGTTGATAAAAAATTCTTGTACATCGCCCATCAGCTTCAGGCTGAAATCTGTTGAAAAAATGCAGGTGTTTTGCGCCTGATCTTCCTTTAGAATATCGGCTTGCACCGTGCCGCGCACCCTTCTTACGGTATCGGCTTTGATGCGCTGATAAACTTCCGGCGGCAAAACCATATCGCCCGAAACGCCTAGCAGCATGAGTCCTAATCCATCGTTACCTTTGGGCAAATCGCCCTGATAAGCTGGTCGTTTTGTGCCTTTTTGGCGATATATTTCTGAAATTATCGCGTTTACTTCCTCTTCGAGGCCATTTTCTTTGATGTATAACTCGCATTGCTGATCGATGGCGGCATTCATAAAAAAGCCCACCAGCGTTGGCGCCGGGCCGTTTATCGTCATGCTTACACTGGTTTTTGCATCGGCTAGGTTAAAGCCAGAATACAGCTTTTTGGCATCATCAAGACAGGCCACAGAAACACCAGCATTGCCAATTTTTCCATAAATATCTGGCCGTCGGGCGGGATCTTCGCCGTAAAGTGTAACTGAGTCGAAAGCCGTTGACAAACGTCGGGCAGGCATTTCAAAAGAAACGTAATGGAAGCGGCGATTGGTGCGCTCGGGGCCACCTTCGCCAGCAAACATGCGGGTAGGATCTTCCTCTTCGCGCTTGAACGGGAACACGCCGGCAGCATAAGGAAACTCGCCTGGAACATTTTCCAGCAAGCTCCAGCGCACAATTTCTCCCCAGGATTTGAAAACGGGCAAACTAATCTTAGGAATTTGCAACTGCGACAGCGAAGTGGTGTGCGTATCTATTTCAAGCACTTTATCGCGCACTTTATAGCGATACACTTTGTCTTTGTAGGTTTTCTTTTTTTCATCCCAGTTTTCAATAATTTGCAAAGTTTTGATATCCAGTTTCTGACGTTCAGTATCAGCCAGTTTTTCTAACTTTTCTGCTGTGTCATTGTCCGAAGTTTCGCTGACAATCTGATGACTTTCGCTCAGACTTTGCCAACGGTGGGCCAGATCACGTTGCTTTAATGCCCAATTGTTATAATTCCGCACGCTTTCAGCAATTTCGCTGAGATAACGCACCCGTTTTGGCGGAATGATATACACCTTTTCTGACAACTCGCCAGATTCTTCGAGCTTTGTTTCGAAATTTACGCCGGTGCGTTCCTGGATGCTTTTCAAAAGCTGGATATAAAGTGAATTTACACCAGGATCATTAAACTGAGACGCTACCGTGCCAAAAACAGGCATGGTATCCGGATGTTTGTCAAACAGCAAATGATTGCGCTGGTATTGTTTTTTTACATCGCGCAAGGCGTCGAGCGCACCGCGTTTATCAAATTTATTTAGAGAAATTAAGTCGGCAAAGTCAAGCATATCAATCTTTTCTAGCTGTGTGGCTGCGCCATATTCGGGTGTCATCACATAGAGCGAAAGATCGCTATGATCGATAATTTCGGTGTCGCTTTGGCCAATGCCAGATGTTTCCAGAATTACCAAATCGAAACCGGCAGCCTGTAAAATAATCTCAGCATCTTTGACGTATTTTGACATGGCCAAATTAGATTGACGCGTAGCGAGGGAGCGCATAAAAACGCGGGGACTATCGATGGAATTCATCCGGATTCGGTCGCCAAGCAAAGCGCCACCAGTGCGCCGTTTGGAAGGATCCACGGAAACAATGCCGATTG
>CAZOEV010000441.1:0-3205 GCA_964578915.1 uncultured Lentimicrobiaceae bacterium | reverse complement strand
ATCTTGGGTCGCAAAGGAATCGATCTCTACATCAATGCACCTGATCGTTATGAAGACACTTACAATACACTCAAAAAATCAATTGAGCTGGATGGTAACGCTTCCGATGGCAGTGTGCTGATCTATTATTTCCGTTCGGTTATCAAAATGGCCAAAAAATCAAAAATCGACAGCACAGCTATTGTAGATGTTTACGACAAAGCTATCGACATTCTCGACTACAATATCAAAGGTCTTGAAGCCGCTGGCGATACACGCTGGGCCGAGATTTACAAAAACTTCAAAGGAAATATTGATGCTACTTTTGAGCCTTTTGCCACCTGCGAGGATTTGGTAAAACTGTTTAGCAAAAAGTATAAAGCCAATCCAGAAGACATTAATCTACTGAAAAAGATTACGACCATGCTCGACAAAAGAGACTGCACCTCTGATCCGCTCTATCTCAATGCGAGTGTGAAGCTGCATGAACTGGAGCCAAGTCCTGAGTCAGCCTATCTTATTGGACGGCTAATGATCAAAGATGAGAAATACAATAAGGCCATTCCTTATCTTGAGCAAGCTACACAATCAGAAGATATTGAGCGTGCGCACAATGCTTATAAATTGCTTGCAGAAGTGCAGCGTGCCAACAGAAACTTTCCGCGCTCACGCCAAATGGCTCTCAAAGCCCTTGAACTTGATCCCAAAGATGGCGCACCTTATATTACAATAGGCGATTTGTATGCCACCAGTGCCAAACAATGTGGTGATAACGAGTTTACCAGTCGCGTAGCCTATTGGGCAGCCATTGATAAATACGAACAAGCCAAAAGAGTAGATCCTTCTGTGGCCGAAACTGCCAATAAACGTATTGCAGATTATCGGGTGTATTATCCATCGCTCGAAACAATTTTCTTTTACGATTACAAAGAAGGTGATCCCTATACGATTGAGTGCTGGTTTACTGAAACCACCACCATCAGGGCTGCCAAGTAATAGCTGCGTTGAAAAAAGAAGACGACATACTTAAGTATATAAAAATGAGCATCATGGTAGCTTTTGCTGCCATGATGTTTGTGTCTTGCGAAAATTCCATCACCGTAATTCAGGAAATCACCAGAGCGGACACCTTGGCCGCTATGACAGCAAAACAAGTTACCTATTATCGCAGCGACTCAGGCAGGGTGCAAATGCAGCTTAACGCACCGGTGATGAATAATTTTGAAGGCAAAGATTCTAAAATTGAGTTCCCCGAAGGTTTTGAAGCCATTTTTTTTGATTCGCTAATGCAACCCAGCTCGCGCATCAAGGCCAATTACGGCATCAATTACGAAAGTATAAAAATGATGGAAGCCCGAAACGATGTGGTGGTAGAAAATTTTAATACCAAAGAAATTCTCAATACCGAATCGCTCTATTGGGACCAACGCAAAAAACTTATCTTCACTAAAGCCTTCGTAAAAATCACCTCACCCGATAAAGTGGTTTTTGGCGACAGCTTGAATGCTACTGAGGGCTTCGACCAACGTACCATTCATAATATCAGAGGCACGCTGGAAATTGAAGAAGAGGTAGATTTGTCTGATAAACCTTAAACTAAAAATCAACAATTTTAGGAAGCCAACAGCCATCTCACTTGCTAAAGCTATCTGAAGCAAAACAATCAATCAAAAAAATCTTGTACATTTGCAACTTAAACCAAACTGTCTAAAGTGTCTGATCTTCAATTGATTTCGCTAACCCTGATTTTTTCAGGCTTTTTTTCCGGTATGGAGATTGCTTTTGTGAGTTCAAATCGCTTGAAGATAGAGTTAGACCTTAAAAAGAATAAATTTTCGGCCAAACTGCTTAATCCGTTCTACAAAAATCCTTCCCGATTTATTGGTGCGTTGCTGTTGGGCAACAATATTGCGTTGGTAATGTACGGTATAGCGATGGCTAAGTTACTCGAGCCCGCCATTTTACAACTATTGCCAGCTGCCATTCTCAGCGATTTTAGCGTATTGCTAACCCAAACGCTGCTTTCAACATTACTTATTTTGATAGTGGCTGAATTTTTACCGAAAATATTTTTTCGCATCAACCCCAACGCGATTATCAATGCGTTTGCGCTCCCCGTTTGGCTGTTTTATTACTTGCTCTATCCTTTTATTATCTTATATATCGGCCTGGCCGAACTGATTTTGAAATATATATTCCGCATGGAACTCAGTCAGGACGATTACCGCTTTAGCACCATCGATCTTAATGACTATCTGCGTGAATACACCAGCCAAGAAGAAGATGCCGAAAATAGCAAGCACGATATTCAATTATTTCAAAATGCCATAGAGTTCAGGCACGTCAAGCTGCGCGAATGTATGCTGCCACGCACGGAGATTGAAGCAGTTAAAAATACCGATTCCATTGAAATTGCCATCAGTCTTTTTCAAGAGACAAAGCATTCAAAGCTGTTGGTTTATGAAAATAATATCGACAATATTATTGGTTATATCCATTCCTACGACGCTTTCAAAAAGCCGCAAAGCATTGATGAAGTGCTGCGCAAAATCGAAATTTTTCCAGAGACTTATCCTGCGAACTTATTGCTCAGGCATTTTATTCAGGCACGGCAGGGAATTGCTGTGGTAGTAGATGAGTTTGGCGGCACCGCCGGAATCGTTTCGATGGAAGATATTATTGAAGAGATTTTTGGAGAGATTGAAGACGAGTATGACGAAGAACTCGACCGCGAAGAGCAATTGTCAGCGGATGAGTTTATTTTTTCTACCCGCCTGGAAACTGATTACCTCAACGAAACGTATAAGCTTGGGCTTTCCGATTCGGATGAGTATGAAACCCTGGCTGGCTTTATTTTGCACCACCACGAAAGCATTCCTGATTTGGGCGAAGAAATCAGTATTACCGACCTCCGTATTAAAGTATTGAAAGCCAGTGATAATAAAATAGAAGAAGTTTGGCTCAAAGTGATTCGCTAAAACAGTTGATTTCGCCTGACTTTAGTACGTATTTCTGCTTCGGAAATAGTTATCAACATATATTTTACTGTTTTAAAGCTTATTAACAGATTCACAACGTCTATTAATTAGTTTCATATTTATTTTTATACTTTGAGTTTCTGTTGTACATTTGCACCCTATTTCAAAAAAGAGACACAGATTATGGCTGTAATTGGAAAAATAAGAAAGCGTTCAGGGCTTTTGGTAGTAGTGATTGGTGTAGCGTT
>CAZOEV010000440.1:0-3205 GCA_964578915.1 uncultured Lentimicrobiaceae bacterium | reverse complement strand
CGCCAATGAATATGCGCCAATGGCCTTTATTGTTTTCAATCCTTCGCAAACTACACCTGCCATGGCAGATGAAGAAATTCAACCCCATGGTGGCAATAAATTTGCAGCCTGCTTTGCAAGTGAAGTAGCGCCAAATAATGACTGGATCATCAGTCAGGAAGGTGATTTGGGAAGCAATTCCAGCCTCTCCTTCTGGGTAAAATCTTTTACTGGCGAATATGGATTAGAGCGCTACCGTGTAGGCATTTCTACTACCGGCGCTGCACCTAGCGATTTTACCATTATCTCTGCAGGTGCCTATTTGGAAGCTCCTGCGGATGCCTGGGAACAAAAGACTTTCGATTTAAGCGAATATGACGGCCAAACTGTACGCATTGGCATACATTGCGTTTCAAACGACGCTTTTGTTTTTATGCTTGATGATATCGAAATTACTACAGATGCCGTTAGTGAAGGCGGAACCCTAACAGGCGTAGTTTCTGACGCTTTTGACGGAACACCAATCGAAGGCGCAACAGTAAGCGTCGCAGGCTTTTCAACAACCACTGATGCCTCCGGAAATTACACCATCGATAATATTCCCGAAGGAATGTTGACGGCAGATTTTGCAGCAAATATTACCAGCGGTGAAGCACCACTTGATGTGAATTTCTTTGACTATTCAAGCGACGGTTCGCATATTGTAACTTGCTCTAAAGCCGACTACTCCACTTATATCAATAACAACGTAAATATCCCGCCAAACGGAAGCCTTACGCTGAACATCTCACTCACAACCAATTTGGCAGCAGGCCAGATGCGTTTTGTTATCAATTGGGGCGCTGATCCGCGAGATTTGGATTCACATTTGAATACGCCAGAAATTGAAGGAAACACACACCATATTTATTATAATAATCCCGGTAATGCCACCTCAGCTCCTTATGCTGCGCTGGATCATGACTATACACAAGGATACGGCCCAGAAACAATGACGATTTACGACTTCTTCAGCGGCACTTATCAATATTATATCTACCAGTTTGCAGGCGATGGTAACATTACAACTTCGCAGGCCGTAATTCAAATATACAATGATGCCGGATTGATGCAGACCTTACAGGCACCATTGAGCGGAACAGGTTTATACTGGTATGTTTGTGATGTAAATGGCAGCAACGGTCAGCTCACTATTAAAAATGTGATTCAGGAATTTGCGCCGGGCTCTGTTAAAGCAGAAATTTATCCGCCAAAAATTAATAAAAACGCTAAGGCAGTGACTTCCTGGAACTGGAACTTTGGTGATGGCACTACTAGCACTCAGCAAAACCCAAGCCATGTATATAATAGCGCCGGCTCTTACACTGTTTCTTTGGCTATAGGCAATGGCACCACCAACGCCACAGAAACCAAAACTGCTTATATTAATGTAAGTGGTGGCGCTGGAACAGGTTCGCTGGCGGGCATGGTGAGCGATGCCCTTAATGGTGAACCTATCGCAGGAGCTTTGGTAAGTGTTGGAGGTCTTTCTGATCTCACGGATGCAAAAGGCAATTACCTGATCGAGAATGTGCCAATTGGTCAACTCACTGCCAATTTTAATGCAGACCCATCGAGTGGGCAATCGCCGCTAACGGTGAACTTCTTTGACCAAAGCACCGAAAACAGTAATACAGTAATATGCAGCAAAGCAGACTATAACACCTACTCAAACAATCAGGTGCTTATACCGCAAGATGGTCAGCTTACGCTGAATATCTCACTCTCGCCTAACTTAGCGGAAGGCCAGATGCGCTTTGTATTGAACTGGGGAGCAAGCCCCGAAGACCTTGACTCGCACCTACTCACACCTGAAATTGAAGGACAGACATATCATGTTTATTATTCTGATGAAGGAAGTGAAACGAGCGCTCCTTATGCCGCGCTGGATTATGACGACACTGACAGTTATGGACCTGAAACCGTTACCATCTACGACTTTTTTACTGGCACTTATAAGTACTTCATTGATAACTTTTCCGAATCGCCAGATATCACCACTTCGCAAGCTGTAGTGCAGATTTATGGGCAAACAGGACTGATAACTACCTTGCAAGTGCCAACAAACGGAAGCGGTTTAATTTGGTATGTATGCGATATTGATGGCAGCACAGGCCAGATAACTGTTCGTAATGTGATACAGGAAAATGAGCCAGGTAGCAACGCCAGAGCCAGCTATCCAGCTAAAAATCATGATAATAAGAGCATTATGACATGGCAATGGGACTTTGGAGATGGTGGCAGCAGCACAGCTCAAAATCCAACGCATATTTATACTACTAATGGCAGCTATAATGTGAGCCTGACTGTAACGGATAACGCTGGAAATAGCCATAACGAAACAAAAACTGCCTTTATCCAGGTTGGCCCGCAAGGGATTAATGATCAACAAGAAGCGCTGCTAAAAGTATTTCCGCAGCCCGCCGAAAATATCATCAATATTGAATCAGCAGAAAGCATTGAGGATGTTCTGATCACCGATTTGAGTGGTAAAACATTGATGCATAAAGCTTACAACACACAAAAAGTTGTACTACATATTGATCAATTGAAGCATGGCATATATTTGTTAGTCGTTAACACCGAAAAAGGTAAAATCGTCAGAAAGATTACCGTGAGGTAAAACAATCATTTAATCAATTTTGCCGCGGGCTGATTTATTATCGGCTCGCGGTTTTTTTTTGTACGTGCTAACCTCAGCTGCAAACTCAAAAAAAAACTACATTTGTAGCAGCATTCAAAACACAGTTTTAAGAGCTGTTATTAATTATGGAAATTTATTTCACGCAAAAATAAAACCAAAAAACCCTTATGAAAAAGCTTTTTTTACTCCTTTTAGGTTTTCTGCTTAGCATAAACCTACTGTTGGCGCAGCAATTAGAAGCCGGCGACCTTATTCCGGTTGATCCTACCGTAAAAATTGGCCAGCTCGACAATGGCCTGATTTATTATATCAGGCACAACACCATGCCTGAAAATCGGGTGGAGCTGCGACTTGTTACCAATGCCGGCTCTATCCTTGAAGATGATGACCAGCAAGGCTTGGCGCATTTTGTTGAGCACATGTGCTTTAACGGCACTAAGAATTTCAACAAAAGCGCACTCGTTGACTTTTTGGAAAAATCCGGTGTACGATTTGGCGCCGACCTCAACGCCTACACCAGTTTCGATGAAACGGTGTATATGT
>CAZOEV010000439.1:0-3210 GCA_964578915.1 uncultured Lentimicrobiaceae bacterium | reverse complement strand
ATTTGATAGAAATGCCGCGCATCGATCTGCGGCTTAGCGATATCAGCCTACGTGCCGACAGCCTAAGCCATAAACAGTCGCTAATGATTTCGCTGGCACCTGAAATCACACTTAAATCGTTCAGCTTTAGGATTCCTGATAGTTTTTACCGCCTTGGCGTAACGGCTATTACGCTTGATCGTGATAAGGGCGAGTTGATGCTCGAAGACCTCAGCATAAAGCCAATTCGTGGTTTGCATAAGCAAGCTACTGGATTAGATTTGCAAGATGATGTGGTGGAAATTAGCTTAGAAAAACTGCAAACGGTAGGCCTTAACAGTCAGGCTATATTTAATGGAGAGCGGCCACATTTAGAAGCTTTGTTGCTTGAAAATCCAGCGATAGCCTTGGTGCGCGACAAGCGATTGCCCGACAACGTGGATAAAAGGCCGCCAATGCCGCAGGAATTGTTTAAAAAAATGGCGAAAGCCGTGAGCATCGACACCATAAAAATCTTGAATGGAAAGTTGAGCTATTCTGAGCTGGTAGGCAAAGATGCCAATGAAGCGAAAATCAGCTTCGACAGCCTTTTTGCCGTTGTTACTGGTATTTCTGAAGACTGGCATAGCAAAGATACGCGCGGCGAAGTGCTTGCCACCGCTCAAGCCAGGCTGATGGGTAAAGGAGTTGCTGATGTAAAGTTTACATGGCAACAAAGTGTGCGTGATACCTTTAGCTTTGAGGGCAAGCTGGGGCCAATGTATTTTAAAAGAGTGAACGAGATGACGAAAAATGCTGCAGGAGCGTTATTTCGCGACGGCCTTATCG
The DNA here is from genome assembly GCA_964578915.1 of uncultured Lentimicrobiaceae bacterium. Classification (GTDB taxonomy): domain Bacteria; phylum Bacteroidota; class Bacteroidia; order Bacteroidales; family F082; genus UBA5536. Next base: position 2,403 of record CAZOEV010000439.1, on the reverse strand, counting down.
ATTCCATTATTTACCAAGGCGCTGGAAACCGCCATGGCGCTACTGGGCTCTTTGAGATGCAATATAATAACTTAGACCTGGAACTCACTAGAAAACGTACCGAAGAACCCAATAAACTGCTGAGCAAGCTGCTCAATATGATTATTAAACGAGATAATCCCACTGAAAATGAAGCAGTGCGGCGGGTGCAGATGTCGTCGGACAGAATTCCGTATAAAGGCTTTTTTAATATGTATTGGAAAACACTGGAAGATGGTTTGATAAAGACCGTAAAGCCTGGTAAAAATAGAAACAAAAATCCCAACCGTACGATGAAAGAGGAATGGGAAAATCTAAAGAATACACTAAAAAAGTAATTGACGTATTTCAGAACATTACTGGTACTTATTTGTAATAATATCGGTTTAATTTACCCAATGCAAGAATAATTTTTCAATATATCTATAGAGATGAAATTTCATTTTAAATAAAATTTTTTTCTGTTTTAAAAAAATAGAGGCCGGTTCCGAAAAGCCATAATGAGTAGGAAAAATAAATTATACAATTATGAAAAAAGGAAATCTTTTAGCATTTGCAGCTCTCATCATTTCGCTTATGTTGTTTTCGGTTACTAACCAAGCAAAAGCCTGCACAAGAGTTGTTTATAAAGGTACTAATGGCAATTATATGACCGCACGTTCGATGGATTGGAAAACCGAAATTCCGGCAAACCTGTGGGTTATGCCACGCGGAATTGAAAGAAACGGCCAAGCTGGTGCTAATTCAATCGGCTGGACTTCTAAATACGGCAGCGTAGTTACCAGCGCCTGGGATATAGCCACAGCAGATGGCATGAATGAGAAAGGTTTGGTAGCCAATATTTTATGGCTTGTTGAAACGGAATATCCTAAATTTAATCCAGAGGGCAACAAAAAAGGCATGGCGGTTTCCTTGTGGGGACAATTCGCTTTAGATAATTTTGCTAATGTAAAAGAAGCCGTTGATTACTTTAAAAAAGATGAAGTAACGATAGTGAGTGATTTTATTCCGGGAACAGATACTTATGCTACTGTTCATTTATCGCTTTCTGATCCAAGTGGCGATAACGCCATTTTTGAATATATTGATGGGAAGTTGGTGATACATCATGACAAATCGTATAATGTAATGACGAATTCACCAACTTTTGACCAACAATTAGCCTTAAATAGTTATTGGAAAAGTATTCCGGGAAATATAACACTGCCTGGCACAAACCGCGCTACTGACCGTTTTGTAAGGGCTTCGTACTATATTGATGCGATCCCGAAAAATGATGACACCCGCGTTGCCGTGGCTTCAGTGTTTAGTGTAATTCGTAACTGCTCAGTCCCATTTGGAATTTCAACACCCGACGAGCCTAATATATCTTCAACACGCTGGAGAACAGTATCTGACCAAAAGAATCTGGTTTATTATTACGAGTCAGCGCTTACACCAAACACCTTTTGGGTTGATTTGAATAAGCTTGATTTTAGCGAAAAAGCCAGCGTAAGAAAACTGGCTGTTGACAAAGAGCAAATCTATTCTGGTGAAACCTCAGCAATGTTTGAGAACACAGAAGCATTTGAGTTCTTCGGATTGTAAGTTATTTTACTTTTAGGCAGCTTGTATTTAAAATGCTTGCTATAATACAATATTACTATGGCTTCTTGTAAAACATAGCGTTTTGCAAGAAGCCTTATTTATACACAGGCATTTAATATATTTTCAATGAGTTGTCCGCCCAAATTTAGAAGTGAATCCAATTCATAGTCTTGGTAAAGCCAGAAATCGGTTTCAATACTGATGATTGTCTTGTCTTTCAATGCATTAATAATAGGAAGACCATCAAATTGAAAACTTAGTTTAAGCGGAGAAATCCGACTATTTAGCTCGATAAATAAATTAACATCCTTCAAGTTTAATAAACGCGAAGGCATCCAGCTTGTCGCTGAAGTTATTGTAAGTTGCTCATCGATATATTTGATTCCGCTCTTGCGTTTTTGTTTTCTAAAAATATCAGTCTGGTATTTTTTATAGATATGGCATGATGTTTCAGCTGGCAAATCAATAACAGCGTAAAGTCCGGTGAAAGTGCGGGAAGTATAACTACTTGTCCCGTAAGAATCATACGCACAAAAGAAGAATTTTTCATTTTGGGCAATGATATATTTTGTGTTCAACAACTTATCCCTTGCGGGTACAATAAAACGCCTTTCAGAAATTTGTGTTTCGGGCTGAAAGCCTCTGGCAGTTAGTTTTTCTAAGAGAAGATCAAAGGCTGTCTGATTTGTCATGAGTTTTGGTTTTTTTTCTCCCGCTGATTCCGCTGATTCTTTTTCTGCGTCAATCTGCGTCATCTGCGGGAAACTTTTTCTTTTAATCTCCCGCTGATCTCGCTGA
>CAZOEV010000438.1:0-3214 GCA_964578915.1 uncultured Lentimicrobiaceae bacterium | reverse complement strand
GGGTTGCGAACATGGGATTTCCTGTTATGCTTACCGAAGGCGCAAAGCATATCTTGGGTTGGAAAAGCCCCAACTATTTATATACCAATGCCATAAATCCTAGACTCAAAGTGTTGTTACGCAATTTTAGATTGAGCGACGACATCACTTTCCGCTTTTCGCAACAAAGCTGGCCCGAATGGCCTATTACTGCAGAAAAATTTGTAGGATGGTTGAATCAATTACCAGAAAAAGAAGAGGTGGTGAATGTCTTTATGGACTACGAAACTTTTGGTGAGCATCAGCCCGCTTCCACAGGGATTTTCGATTTTATGAAAGCCTTGCCTGGTGCCATTTTGCAAAATACCGCTTTTAAATTTAGCACACCGGCAGAAATTGCAAAAAAGCATCAGCCAGTTTCTGCCATTCATGTGCCAAATGCCATTTCATGGGCCGATGAAGAGCGTGATCTTTCTGCTTGGAAAGGAAATAATCTGCAAGATGACGCGCTGGACAAACTGTATAGCATTACCAAAAAAATGCATGCTACACAAGATGAGCAACTCAAACGCGAATGGAACTACCTGCAATCGTCTGACCATTTCTTTTATATGTGTACCAAATGGCTTTCGGACGGTGATTTACATAAATATTTCAACCACTATCCATCACCTTATGAGGCTTACATCAACTATATGAATGTATTGTCCGACTTTATGATTCGGGTAGAAGAGCAATCTGGCGAACAGCAATCTGCTTTGAATGACTGGGTTGAAAGTACTGAAAAATTTAGCCATGAGCTAGGCAAAATGGCCTCTGAAAAATATAAGGAGGCTGAAAAATCAGTGAAATCTAAGTTTTCGGAAACCACATCAAAAGCAAAACCAGCCTTTGAAGACATTAAAAACATGTCGGATGCTAAAGTAAAAAAGCTCATCAAAGAATTAGATGCCGAACAACTGGTTATTGCCATGAAAGATGCTGGTGAGGAAATCCGCGAAAAGGTTATCCCAAACCTCACACAAAAAGCGCGTAAACAATATGATAGCTTGCAAAATAAGTTATCAGAAGTGAAACAAAAAGACATTAAAGCTATGCGCAAAAAAGTAGAAGAAAAACTTAAAAATCTTTTCTGATATCAATACTAAATCTTTTCTTTAAAAATTAATTTTCAACTAAATAAACCTATTCTTAAGTGTTTTATATACTTAAGCTAACATTGAAATATCAACATACCAAGCTTTCCAATTCAAAAACAGAAGTCTTGGAGTTTGAGTTTCAGAAAACATGAAAACTATGGAAATAAAAAAACCTGCTTATATTTTTGAAACAAGCTGGGAAGTTTGTAATATGGTTGGCGGAATCTACACTGTATTGTCCACCAAAGCCAGCCAAATGAAAGCCCTTTTTGGCGACCACTACATCACCATTGGCCCTGATGTATGGAAAGAAACCCGCGAAAACCCTTACTTTATAGAAGACAGCAAACTATTTGCCAGTTGGCGCGAAAAGCTAGCTGCTAAAGGCCTAAAAATCAGGATTGGCCGCTGGACAATAAAAAGCAAACCTATTGCGATTCTTATCGATTTTACGCCACTTTTCGTTAAAAAAGACACCATCTTCACTGAACTTTGGGAGACTTTTAAACTCGATTCTATTCGTGGCCCATGGGATTATATCGAGCCGGCCATGTTCGGCTATGCCGCCGGTCAGGTTATCGAAAGTTTCTACGAAACGCATTTAGATTCTGGCACGGAAGCGGTAGCGCATTTCCATGAGTGGATGACAGGAACCGGTGTGCTGTATCTTAAAAAGAATAGTCCGGAGATTGCAACAGCTTTCACAACCCATGCCACTTATATGGGACGTTCCATTGCTGGCAATGGTATGCCGCTTTATAAAGACCTGAAACAATATAATCCCAATGCAGTTGCCAATAATCTGAATATTATTTCGCAACAGTCGTTGGAACAAACAGCCGCCCAACAAGCAGATACATTTACTACAGTGAGCGAAATTACTGCCGCCGAATGCGAGCAGTTTTTGGGCCGCAAACCTGATATAATTACTATCAATGGTTTCGATAAAGCCTTTGTCGCCGACCGCAAAGCGCTGCACGAAAAACGCGAGTTAGCCCGCAATAAAATTATTGCTGTAACCGAAAGTATGGTTGGAGGCACTTTGCCTGCTGACAGCTTTTTGATGATCAACAGCGGTCGCTACGAGTATAAAAATAAAGGTATTGACGTTTTTATTGACGCGTTGGCCACCCTTAATAATGACAAAAGTTTAAAGCGTGATATCATCGCTGTTATCGCTGTTCCGGCAAATATTTCAGGCGTGTCAAAAGAGCTCAAGAATCGTTTGGCCGAACCCGTAATCGCCAAACATCCTACCGAATTGCCTTCAACGCATCATCTTTTTGATCCTAATAACGATATGGTATTGCAAAAGTTGAAAGCCGTTGGCCTTAATAATCAGCCTTCTGACAAGGTTAAACTGATTTTTGTTCCCTCCTACCTCAATGGATCTGATGGCATATTCGATATCAATTATTACGATTTCCTTACCGCTTTTGATTTATCTGTTTTCCCTTCTTACTACGAACCTTGGGGCTACACGCCACTCGAAAGCATTGCCTTTGCCATCCCTACAATAACTACTGATCTGGCAGGTTTTGGCAAGTGGGCTCAGCAGCAAGAATTGAAGGAAGATGCTGTTACCATCGTTGAACGGAATGAAGAAAATTATAGCGATGTAGTTAAGGCAATTGCTGAACGTATTTCACTTTTCGTTAGTAAGACACCTAAAAAACTGGAGGCTTCTGGTACGGAATCTCTGGAACTTGCATCGAAACTTTTGTGGGACGACCTAATCTCCAATTATCAGCAAGCATGGGATATCGCACTAAATAAATTGGAAGGCCGAGCTGACCAGTTTGAGATGAAACGCCATACCGAAACGCTGCGTAATTTCGATTTCCGCAAACAGGATCAGGCCAATTGGAAAAAGGTATTGATACAACCTGTTTATACCAGCGAACTCGAAAAACTCAATGAACTTACTAAAAATCTTTGGTGGTCATGGAATTACGAAGCCATCTCACTTTTTGAATCCATTGACCCTGAGGCTTGGGAAAAGGCTGAGAAAAACCCCATTCCTCTGATGGAAGGGCTCTCAAAAAAACAGATGGAAGCCATGGAGAATGATAAAGTTTTTATGAAAAAACTCAATA
>CAZOEV010000437.1:0-3221 GCA_964578915.1 uncultured Lentimicrobiaceae bacterium | reverse complement strand
ACTTTCAGATTCCCGACCGTTCCGTGAACTACCAGCTCCTTTTTTATGTGCCATTGTCTTTGGATTTTACGGGTTAATTACGCGTTAATGTTTTCAATCACGATTTTGCTGAGGTACTGACGATGACCGTTAGATTTTTGATAGCCTTTTCTTCTTTTTTTCTTAAAGACAATCACTTTGTCACCTTTCATGTGCTCAACAATGCGTGCTTCGATATTTGCGCCTTCAACAATAGGAGCGCCAATAACGGTGGCGCCATCGTTTTCAACGAGTAATACCTTATCGAAAGCAACCTGGCTTCCTTCTTCTTGTTCAAGTCGGTGGACAAAAATTTGTTGTCCTTTGGTTACCTTGAACTGCTGTCCTGCGATGTCAACTATTGCGTACATTATACTGTTTTGAAATTGCGGATTTTGCTCAAAAATTTGAACCGCAAAAATATAAAAAATATCTATACGACAAACTTTTGACTCGGAATTTTTTAAACAACAGGCTTTCTGCTGTTTTTGTTGGGGTTTGCCTTATTTTTGTTTACAAGTAACACGCCTCCAATGATCAGTCCAATCCAAATTAGGAAGCTCGGATTGAAGAATTCGCCGTCAATTATGCCCCACAAAAGTGCTACCACAGGTATTAAATAAGTGACTGAAGAAGCAAAAATTGGCGTAGTCATTTTTATTAGCACATTAAATCCCATCATGGCAAGGCCGGTGCCTACTATGGCAAGAATAGCCAAATAGCCCAATCCAGCCAAAGCGCCCGGTTCGCTGACGACTTTATGAGTGAAATCGGTTGCGCCAAACAAAATAACTGCTGCAGGAATGCCTACAATAAAAAAAGTCATGGCAGTAATTGTGATACTTTTAATATGTCCGAGTTTTGCTTTGATAAGATTGACATTGATTGCATAAAAAATCGTTGCCAACATCACCATCAAGGCATAAGAAATATTGAAGCTGAAATCGTGTCCACCACTGCTACTTACCAAGCCCAAAGCACCCGAAAGTCCAACCAGTACGCCAATAACCTGAAGTTTTTTTACTTTAATCCTAAAAATTAATAAGCCAACGATTAGTGTGAAAAGTGGTGTTAGCGAGTTGAGCAGGCCAGCAGTTGAGCTGTCGATGCCCTTTTGAGCTGCGGCAAACAGAAATGCTGGGAAAAAATTGCCGACAATACCGGCCAATCCCAGCCACCACCAATCTTTTTTGGCCACTTTTTTGAGACGAGGCAACGCAAAAGGCAACAAAAATAGGAATGTTATTACTACGCGTAAGGCTCCAACTTCTATAGCGCTGTAATAAACCAAGGCGCGCTTTATCAAAATAAAGGAGCTGCCCCAAGTGAGTACCAAACCAGCTAAAATTAGCCAGGCCACAAGTGGCTGATTGCCTGAATTTGTTGTTGAAGGAGTGTTCTGGTTATCCACAGAGTTAGCGTTTCTTGGTATAAGACTTAATAATAGGAGGTAGAAAAGAGGGCAAAGGTATTTTTTTAAGCTGATTTTTTCAGTTTTTGTAGTTTTTTACAACCAATTACACTTTAGTGTGTTTTCTTGTGAAAGCAGTTTCTACTGAAAGTAGTACTTTTGCGATGAAATAGCCAAAGCAAACTGCAGAAAGCAGATTTTTTGAAGTGTTATTTTTAAATGTTATAGATGACAGACGATCAACTCAGGTGGGTGGATGGATTGAAGGCGGGCGAAAGGCCGGTCTTCGATGAAATTTTCAGGGCTTACTATCAGGAGCTGGTTGGATTTTGCATGCGCTACGTTTCTGATCAGGATATGGCCTCCGAGATTGTGCAAGATATGTTTGTTAAATTGTGGATCAAACGGGAGGATTTATTTGTAACCAGCTCTCTCAAAGCTTACCTTTATAGGGCCACCCAAAATCACGCCCTCAATCACCTCAACCAGCTCAAAATACAGGATAAATATAAAAACTACATTGGTTTTCAAACTGCAGATGGTGGCAATAGCCCGCTCGACAAGCTACAAGAGAGCGACTTAGAAAAAGAAATAAGCAGGGCCGTGTTGAGCTTGCCCGAGAAAAGACGTCAGGTGTTTGAAATGAGCCGTCACGATGGCCTGAAAAATAAGCAGATTGCTGAGAAACTGAATATCTCGGTGAAGACTGTTGAAAACCAAATGACCAAAGCACTGGAGCAACTAAGAAATATTTTAAAGGAATATTTGCCTGTTGGATTATTATTTTTCATAACTTTCGGAGGTTTTTAGGCCTAAAAATCTAGAAAAGAAGAAAAAAACTAATCCTTAGATAGGGGAAAGTTCGTAGAAGATTGTCCTATTAACGTTAGATTAACAGAAATATAGACGTGATTAACAAAAAAGGATACGAATTATTGTCAGCGAAATACCTGACTGGAAACTGTTCCAAAGACGAAAAACTTCGTCTGGAGCAGTGGCTTGCCGTATCTGAAGTTAATCAGCATTGGTTCGAACAAAGAAAGCTAGCTTGGAAACTTTCCGGTACTGCAAAAGCAGCGGAAACTATCGATGTTGAAGCCGCCCTTGCAACTGTGCATATTAAGATAGAATCAATAGCACAGCAACAGCAGTTTACTCCAAAACAGCGTTCTATTACCAGAAGAGTTTCTACTTGGGCTACCGGCCTAGCAGCGGTTTTGGTTTTGGGCTTGTCGCTAATCTTTTTCCTTAATAAAGAAAAACCAGTCGCATTGGAAACTTTCGTGATGAACGAAAGTCCTTCTGAAGCACTGCAATTGCCTGATGGCAGTGAAGTCTTTCTGAATACAGGATCGCGACTGCAACATGCCACTGCATTTGATGAGAGCCGGCTTGTGGCTGCATTTGAAGGTGAAGCGCTTTTTGATGTGCAATCAAATCCTGATAAACCTTTCCAAATTCTGCTTGATCACTTAGGTGTTGAAGTTTTAGGCACTAGTTTTAATTTGCGTGCTATTCCGGGTTCTTCAAGCTATTCTCTAGATTTGATTCATGGCAAGGTGCGGATGTTTACTTTTGATGAAAACCCAGAAGAGCTTTTGGAACAGATCATCTTATTGGCTGGAGAAAGTGGTGTTTATGACACCGAAACTGGTAGATTATCCAGAAGCAAAACCACCGACAATAATTTCCTGAGTTGGAAAACAGGCGTTTTAGAATTTGTTAATGTACCACTTCCAGAGGTTATAAAAACACTCAATCGCGTTTATAATATCAATATTCAACTGGCTTC
>CAZOEV010000436.1:0-3227 GCA_964578915.1 uncultured Lentimicrobiaceae bacterium | reverse complement strand
CAAAACCTCCGCCGCCTTCCAAATTCATTGCCAAAGCCGCATAACGTTCGCGTGGCTTTCCATCGGTATGAGGCAACATCAGTTTGGCAACCGAAGTATCTTCAAATACATTAATGTCCATCCCGAAATGCATGCGGTACCATTTCCAAGCTTCTTTCGCATTCACTACTCCCACACCACATTGTTGGATTCCGCAAATTGTTTTTGCCATTTTCTGTTCCTCTAATTATTAATATTTTTCACAAGTTTGTAATACAAAAATGGCAAAAAACGACGGAAATGCACCATCATTAATTCTTTGTTGCCAATAAGCAATTCTTTTTTATTTGCTTTTATTGCTTTTATAATTTTTTGAGCACAAACCTTAGCATCCATACCGCTTTTCTGTCCGTCGTCCATTATTCCGTGCAAACTGCCATCTTTTGTCAAGGCATTTTTCGAAATATTGGTTTTTATTCTTCCCGGCGAAATGATTGAAACAAAGATGTTATCATCCATCATTTCAACACGCAGCGATTCAAAAAATCCTTGAACAGCATGTTTAGAAGCTGAATAGGCTGTCCGCATAGGGAAACCAAATTTTCCTACGATACTACTTATAACGACTAAATGACCGGATTGTTGGCGCACCATAAATGGCAATATCATTTTCGTAAGAGCCACTTGACTGAAAAAATTCAGTTCCATAATCGTTCTGTCGTTGGATAAAGGCGTATCAATAGCATAAGAACGCTGACTCATTCCGGCATTGTTTACCAAAATATCGACCTTTCCTGTAATATCAACTATTCCAGCCACTACAGCATCTAGTTCCTCAATTTTAGTAAGGTCGCACGGGAAAACATAGCATTCACCAGTGTTTTTTAAACAGCTTTCTTTTACAGCCAACAACTTTTCTTTGTTTCTGGCAATCAGCACCGGAATAGCTTTTTCGCGGGCAAATGCATAGGCCAACTCTTCGCCAATACCTGAAGAGGCACCTGTAATAACAACTATTTTTTGGGTTAAGCCCTTCATTTTATATCAAGCTTATGCATCAAATCGAAAAAAATATTTTTTAAACTAATTTAGATTTCTATGAATCGCCCTTTAAAGTGCAAACATAGAAATAAACATCAAGAAACTGTTTAAAATTAATAGCTGATTACTTTGCTTTAGAAATTATTCATGGCAGAAAACAGACCTAAAAAAAGCCACCCGAAAATCGAATGGCTTATTTTTTATTCTGAAAACCAGCTTATTTAATACCCAACTTGGTTTTAACTTTAGCAGTTACGTTGTCGGCACCCGTGCCAATGTGCAGCAAAACACCAGTAGCAGAATCTATAATATAGGTATAACTATTTTCTTTACCGACATCTTCGATAGCTTTTTTCACTTTGTTGATAAGTGGAGTAAGCAGTTCGTTTCTTCTTTCGCCATAGTCCACGTCAGCATTTTGTTGAAAATCCTGGATACGTGTTTGCAAATCTGTCAATTCTTTTTCTTTGGATTGACGGATAAGGTTTGACATAGTTGATAGATTATTTTGATAATCACCCAATTTTGTTTGATATTCATTTGCCATTGCACGCAATTCGTTTTCGAGTTGCTGCTCGAACATAACCAGCTTGTTTTCGATTGTATCACGCTCGGGCATCATACCCATGATCTCGTTAGAATCGATATAGCCGATTTTCAAATTTTGCGCTGTCGCAAATGTGCCCATGCTAACTAAAGCAACTAATAATAATACTTTTGATAAAATTTTCATTCTGTTTTTTCTGGAGATTAATACTTCAATTTTAAGCCGCAAATGTAAAAAAATTATTCCATTCGCTGCCGAAAAATTACGCTCGGCTTAAATGCTTAACATGCTTTAACTTATACTATTTTCTGTCTTCGCGTCTAACGGTTTGCATTACATTACCGATTTCATCTAAAACATCATCGCTAACGTCGAATTTATCACTGGCATACAGCATCATAGCGCCTGAAGCTTTGTCGAAAACAAAAGCATAATTACGTGTTTCGGCAATTTCCTGAATGGCATTAAATACCTTTTCCTGAATTGGCTCAACGAGTTCTGTTCTTTTATTAAACAAGTCACCTTCAGGGCCAAAATACTTCATTTGAAGATCTTTAGCTTCCTTTTCTTTACCGATAATTTCTTCCTCGCGCTTGCGTTTCATATCTTCAGGAAGTAGAACCGATTCCGTTTGGTAATCACGATACATTTTTTCCACCTGATCATATTTGGCTTTTATTTCCTTTTCCCATTTGGTAGAGAGGACATTTAGTTCATCCTGTGCATCATTATATTCTGGAATGTTTTCTAAAATATACTCTGTGTCCACATATCCAAAACGTTGATTTTGAGCTTGTGTTGGCATCATTCCTGCAAGCAGAAGTACCAAAACTGCGGCGATTGTTAATTTTGTTTTCATTGCTATAAGGTTTAATTAGAATTTATTTGCACTTCTATCCAAAAAGCCTGCCAAAGTTTTTAATCAAGCGATTGGTTGATTGAGAAATGGAACTGACTACCATTGGCGTCGGGTATTCCAGGAATTTCGTCGAAGCCATAGCCCCAGTCGAGTCCTAAAATTCCGAACATCGGTAAAAATACCCGCACACCAGCGCCAGCCGAACGTTTTACATCAAAGGGGTTGAAGTTATCGAAGCCTAGCCAGGAGTTTCCTGCTTCCACAAAGGCAAGCGCGTAGATTGTTGCGCTAGGATTGAGCGAAAGCGGATAACGCATTTCGAGGGTATATTTGCTGTAAATATTTCCGCCAATGTTTTGATCTTTGTAATACAATGGTGTTATGGTTTCGTTTCCGTATCCACGCATGCCTATGATTTCGCGACCATCCAAGTTGTTGTAACCCGAAAGGCCATCACCGCCGAGGTAGAACCTTTGAAAAGGCGTTACGCCAATATCAGAATTATAATAACCGAGGAATCCAAACTTGAGACGCGTTGCAAGCACCAGTTTTGGCACTGTTTCAATATAAAGTGAGGTATTCAACTTCCATTTGTGGTATTCGACCCATTTGTATTTTTCATTCTCGTCCATCACAGTGTAGTCTTTGTTATTAAATGCCGAATACGGAGGCGTTAGCTCCAATGAAATATTGATATCCGATCCTGAGCGTGGAAATATTGGCTGACTGATAGAGTTACGACCAAATACAATATTGTAGCTAAAAACATTAAAAAATCCCGTTCCTGTACCCACGCTAAAT
>CAZOEV010000435.1:0-3247 GCA_964578915.1 uncultured Lentimicrobiaceae bacterium | reverse complement strand
GACGCGCATGGTTGAGGGCCATGTACCGGTACATGGCCCTCAACCATGCGCGTCTACCAATTCCGCCACCTGGGCTAAAAGAATGGCAAAAGTACAATAAAAAATCTTTGCGCTGCAAGCTTCTGTTGATAAAAAATGGCCTTCAAACCTAAAAAATATTTGACTGTACTAAGCCTAACCAAATCAGTATTTTAGTTTGCCTAACGAAATAATAAGTGCTTGAAAACGCACTGATAGGCTATTCCAATTGACTGGTTTGGCCAAATACTTTCAAAAAAACCCGCTTTTTAAATTGAAAGACACGTATTAATTGCTAATTTTGAAGTTCAATACGATAATTATGAACAATTATTTAAGCAAAAGCGATAAAAAATTCATCGCGGTAAAAGGGATTTTGGAAGAACAACTTTTAAATCAAGTTGAGCAATTCAAAAATGGCTTTCCTTATATTGATTTAGTTGCAGCCGCCACAGCAAAGGATGGCATTATGCACCTGACAGAGCGCGACATAGAAGAATTAGTCGAATATTACAGCGAAAACCGTACTGCTTATTCCATCCTGAAATTTGTACCCGCTTCAGGAGCAGCAAGTCGCATGTTTAAACACCTCTTTGAGTTTATCGAAACCTATAAAGGAAAAGAAATACCAGCCGCTGCACTGGCTGATAGCAGCGATTTCAATAGTGTCTCCTACTTTTTTAATAAGCTAAAACAATTCGCCTTTTATGAAGACCTTAAAGAAGTTTTAAAAAGTGCTGATTTAGACATAGATAAGCTAATTGCTGACAGAGATTTCGTTACAATTTTAGAATATTTATTACTAGATGTCGGCCTGGGATATGGCGATAAGCCCAAAGCCTTACTAAAATTTCATCGATATGACGCGGGCAATAGGCTGGCATTAGAAGAGCATTTGGTAGAAGCAGCCGTTTATAGTAGCGACCATGATGGAAACGCCCGTGTACATTTTACCATTTCGCCCGAACACAAAAGCAGCTTTAAAGCTGCCATAAATAAAGTGAAAGCCGCTTATGAGCAGCAGTTCAACGTAAAATTTATTATCACCTATTCAGAGCAAAAGTCTTCCACGGATACACTTGCCGTTGACATGGAAAACATTCCTTTTCGCAATGCTGATGACAGCTTGCTTTTTAGGCCTGGCGGACATGGTGCTTTAATTGAAAATCTAAACGACCTCAAAGAAGAGATCGTTTTTGTGAAAAACATTGACAATATCGTTCCTGATGCTTTGCGCGAAGAGACCTATCGCTACAAAAAAGCCATCGGAGGCTTGCTAATAGAGCTTCAAGACACTTGTTTTCAGCATCTTGAATGGTTAGATATGGGCGATCTGGAAGAAGATGAGCTTAAGGAAATTGCTGATTTTGCCAAAAACAAGCTGATGATAGACTTGCCTGATGCCTTTGAAGGATACAGCATAATTGAAAAAATTGACTTCTTATATAATGTGCTAAACCGCCCAATGCGTGTGTGCGGCATGGTGAAAAATGAAGGCGAACCCGGTGGTGGTCCTTTTTGGGTGGAAGACGAAAACGGAAATCGTTCACTTCAAATTGTTGAGTCGTCGCAAATTGATAAAAACGATAAGAAACAAGTAGCAATTCAATCCAAAGCTACCCATTTTAATCCGGTTGATCTGGTTTGCGGACTTTATGATTTTAAAGGCAATAAGTTCAATTTACGAGATTTTGTTGATCCGCAAACCGGATTTATCTCTACAAAGTCAAAAGATGGAAGAGCGCTGAAAGCCCTTGAATTGCCTGGTTTGTGGAATGGCGCCATGAGTGATTGGATCACTGTTTTTGTTGAAACGCCTATCATCACCTTCAATCCGGTGAAAACCGTTAATGATTTACTAAGACCTCAGCATCAGGCTTAAATGGAGTTTTTTAGAATTATTTTTGTTGATATGCTGACACAGAAAGCCATCACAACGCTCCGTGTAACGCGGTGCCCCGATAGCTATCGAGGGCTGCGCAATGCTATGAAACCGCTTCTTGTTGATTAAAAAATTACTGACATGATTACAAAACAAATTGAAATTGAAGAATTGGTCAATAATTACCCGTTTTCCGTAAAATACCTGATGGAGCAAGGTATCCGCTGTATTGCGTGCGGCGAGCCAATTTGGGGAACATTGGAAGAAGCTGCCAAAGAGAAAAACTTTGATGATACTAAAATACAACAGTTTGTGGATGAGCTGAACAAGATGGCCGATGAAAATAATGGCTAAGCTCAGACTCAATACGACACTTTAATTGCAAGAAAACCGCTTGAAAACTAATAGCTCATTCTATTAATCAGGGATAAAGTCGTTTAATTATCCAGGACTGCTCAATTTTTGTGTAGGCTATTCGGTCATGAATCCTGTTTGCGCCGCCCTGCCAAAACTCAAAGTAATTGGCTGTCAACTGATATCCGCCCCAGTTTTCAGGTCTTTTCAAGGTTTCGTCAGATTGAATAAGCGATTCCATATCCTGAATTAATTTGGATTTATCTGTTAAAACTTCACTTTGATGTGAAGCGATAGCCCCGGCCTGACTACCACGCGGCCTGCTCGAAAAATAATTATCTGAATAGGCAGCACTAACGCGTTCCACAGCACCTTCTATCCTGATTTGTTGCTCCAGCTCTGGCCAAAAAAACAACAAAGAAGCATAGTGGTTTGCTGCCAGCTCCTGTCCTTTGCGGCTCAAATAATTTGTGAAAAACACAAATTTTTGCTCTTCAATATCCTTTAGCAATACAATGCGTGATGAGGGTTTCTGATCTTTCACCGTACTCAAAACCATTGCGTTAGCATCTAACACGGAGCTATTCAAGGCTTTATCAAACCAAGCTTTAAAAAGCTTTATAGGATTTTCTGGCACAGCCGATTCATTTAAAGCATGTTTGCCATAATCTTGTCGAATATGTTGATAAGATGTCATCTGTTTTTGCTGCAAAAATAACTATCTTGCCGCTTCAAATTACTTCTTATGGCCTTAACTCTTTTCAAACGTAAAAATATCCTTGTGCCAAGCCTTTGGGGCTGGCTATTGATATTGGTACTATTAGCAGTACTTTCCTTCTTATTTTTAAAAAATATTTACGGGTTTTTGGCTTATGAACAACCTGCCGAAACAAGGGTTCTTGTTGTTGAAGGATGGATTCCTGATAACGGATTGCAAGAAGCGATAGCGCATTATAATTTAAATGATTACAACTATATGATTATCACAGGTGT
>CAZOEV010000434.1:0-3248 GCA_964578915.1 uncultured Lentimicrobiaceae bacterium | reverse complement strand
TGATTCTTTGCGTCTTACCGCACGCTTTGAAGGTGAAACAGCCGACCAGTTGATCGAGTCCTTACAGACTGTTTTCCAGTTTGAATTGCTACGCGAAGCCGATCAGGTTTACTTCAATTAATTTTTTCACTTCCCATCTTGTAGGTTTTTTGTACTTTAGCAACCGCTTAAGAGCGCTTGTTTGTTGAACTTTGAATATTGCAAGTATGTCTAAATCACGGGGGTTATCGTCCCTAGAATCATTTTTTTCAGCTTTTTTAACGGGGAGCTTATGCCTGTTGATTTGCGTCAACGCATTGTCTGCGCAGCAAGTCAATAGTCAATTGTTAAAAGTACAGGTAGAGCAACAAAGCCTTGGCGAAACCCTCGATCAACTATTTGTAAATCATCAGATTAAAGTAGCTTTTAATGCTTCTGATCCTGCCTTTGATCAAGTTGTTTCCTTCAATTTAAAGGCAAATTCACCCGAACAACTGCTGGAATCCCTGCTAAGTCAGCGCGGTTATCGCTTTAAAAAAATCGGTGATCAATATATCGTTTTCAAATATGGAGAACCCGAACCGCGGGAAATAATTCAACCAACAGAAGAAGCCGAAAATTTACCGAAAACATTTACCGACACCATCTTTATCCATAATAATGTGCTTAGATTGGATACCATTGTGCGCTTGGATACCATTTTTCAGGTTGATACGCTGGTGATTCGAGATACAGTCACAGTTTATAAAGAGCCTGTGGAACACCGGAAAACCAGAAGAAAAAGCCTGCGTTCAGATATTTTTAACCAATCGGCGCGAAAACAAGAAGGCCATGCTGTGGAGGTTTTTTACGGTCGGGCGCTTACCAATGTGCAGTTTGATGTAGAGCAACAAAGTAATGTTAATCTTAAAGATTATTGGGAGAATGCTATATCACCCGGGTTTAGGACACAAACCTTAGGTTTTAAATACCATTTTAATGCAAAAAAATGGAGTTTTACATCAGGAATAGCGCTTACTGGTTTTGCCGAAAAGTTCGATTATAAACGTAAAGTTAGTACCGGTGGCTTTTTTGATATTGACACGCTTGATACCTATTATTCTATTGCTAACGTGGATACTACTTGGTTTCATGTTACTGACTCAAGCTGGGTTCCGCTTGATGAAAGAACTTTTGATTATTCGGGAACGAACAAAATGGGTTATTTGGAATGGGATATTTCGGCGGCATACGAAATTATGAGTTTCTCAGGAGTGCGCCTATTTGCCAAAGCTGGTGCAGGAATGTCAGTTTTGGTATATAAATCGGGAACGGCAATTAGTGCAACGCCCGACTATGATGCTATTTCCATGAAGGACTTTGAAATGGAAACGCTAAAGTTTTCGTGGATGCTGGGTATAAATGCCCGCATGAGGCTGTCGGATGCTTTTGATTTAGTGCCGGAAATGTATTTCCGGAAGTTTGGCGGCGATATGTATAAAAATTACCCGGTTCAACGCAAGCAGTCGATGTTTGGCGTAAACCTGGGACTCATCTATTATTTTTAAAAGAAGTACTTGGAAATTGTGAAAAAGCTAGTGCTTACATATTATATTAGTTTGATTTTGGTTGTCATGAGTAGTTTTATTACTCTGGAAAGCCGAGCGCAACCTATTGCTGAAGTGGGTGGCACTATTACCACTGATCGGCTTTTCACCAAAGACTCTTTATATATTGTTGTTGAAAATTTGCGGGTAGTAAATGGCGCCTTGTTAAAAATTGAAGCAGGAACCAGCTTACGTTTTAATCAGGGTAAAGGTTTGGAGGTTGATAGGGGAAAGCTTGAAGCTATTGGTATTATAGAACAAGAAGTTGATTCTATTTATTTTGAACCAAACTATATTGATCCAGCCCAGGGCTGGAAATGGAAAGGTATTCAAATACAAAATGCCTCAACTGAAAACAATGTTGTGCTTTCGCATGTTGTGGTCTCCGATGCTGAAGAAGCAGTTGAAATTATTAATAGTAGCTATGTTATACTAGAAAACAGTTGTTTTATCAATAATTTCTGGAGAGGTATCAGTATTCAAAACAGCTCGAACGTTATCCTGAAAAATAGCGTGATAACTGATAATTATGTGGGAGTTGAAATAATAGCACGAGGCTTATTGGGTGTGGCTGCCGGTAATGTGATACAAAACAATATTTTACGCAAAGTAACCACCAATATTCTTATTTTAAACGAGACAGGAGGAAAGGCTTATCAGAATTTAATTACAGAAAATGTTGTTCAGCAGGGCGATATTGGAATATGGATTGACAACAGTGGTGCAAGCGGGTCGCGTAAAAATTATGTAACAAAAAATGCGATAATTGACAATAGAACCGGCTTAGGCTACGGCCTTTACCTTGCCATGGATTCTACTGAGGTAAACCACAATATTTTTTGGAAAAATTCAAATGCAATCTGGTTTCGCAATTCGTCAAACAACAACATTACTGGCAACAGTTTTTACCAAAATGGTATTTCTTTGCCTTTGTGGGCAGGATCAAAACGCAACAACATCAGCAATAATACTTTTAGTGTAAATAGCAAAACCGCTTTGATTATTGAAGAAAGTGTGGGAATTGTTTTTACAAAAAATAATTTTATCCATAACATTACCGACACGCTTGTCGAGCTGCAAACCAGCCAAAATATTAACGGCACGGCAAACTATTGGGGCACCATTTCTACCGAAGAAATTAGTGACAGAATTATTGACGTAAATGATAATCCGGAACTCGGTGAGTTATTTAGTGTGCCTTTTTTAGAAGCGGCAGATACAACGGCACCGCTTGCACCACCTTTTGATGTAAAGAAGCAATGGGTAAATAATCGTGTTCGGCTGAGTTGGCAGGCCAACGAAGAAGCTGACTTACATAGTTATGTGGTTTATTATCGCAATTTCGTTAATTATGATTTTTCAGAAAGGATTACTGACAATCTGGATACCGTTTTAAATCTGAATGAGGTTTCTATAACGGATACCATTGCGGTAACAGCCACTGATGGTGCAGCTATTGGCCAATTGGCTAAATTTTTGGGCCACGAAAGTCCTTATGCTTTTGCCCGTGCAGTGCCTTATGCCGGAAGTGATACCGCCATCTGCCAGAATGAACAGGTTTTCGTGATTCGTGATGCCAATGCACCGCTTAATTATTTACAATCACGCTGGATTTCATCAGGAGATGGTTTTTTCACGGCTCCCACTAATCTCCGAACGAGTTATCTGCCTGGAATCGAAGAT
>CAZOEV010000433.1:0-3255 GCA_964578915.1 uncultured Lentimicrobiaceae bacterium | reverse complement strand
ATGCATAAGGGCGATTGGGTTAAATTTGTTGCTACTGGAAAAGAGTACAATGCTGATGAAATTGGTGTTTTGCAGCTAAAGCAATTTCCAAAGCAAACGATGAGTGCCGGCGATGTTGGTTATATCATCTCAGGAATTAAAAGTTCCAAAGAAGTGAAGGTTGGAGATACCATTACGCACCTTGCGCGCCCTTGCGCTAAAGCTATTTCTGGTTTTGAAAACGTGAAACCGATGGTATTTGCCGGCATTTATCCTATTGACGCTGACGACTATGAAGAGCTGCGTGCTTCAATAGAAAAACTCCAGCTCAACGATGCCTCCCTGGTTTTTGAACCGGAATCTTCGGCAGCATTAGGTTTTGGCTTCCGCTGCGGCTTTTTAGGACTTTTGCACATGGAAATTGTGCAAGAACGACTCGACAGGGAATTTGATATGGATGTGATTACAACCGTTCCCAACGTGAGCTTTAAAGCTTATCTTAAAGGCGGCGAAATGCTTGAAGTGCACAACCCAAGCGGCCTTCCTGATGCCAATAATTTGGATTATATCGAAGAGCCATACATCGTTGCACAGATCATTTCCAAAACGGAATACCTGGGCAGCATTATGACGCTCGCTATTGAGAAGCGCGGCATACTTAAAAACCAAGTTTACCTCACGTCCGACAGGGTTGAGCTGAGTTTTGAAATGCCATTGAGCGAAATCGTTTTTGATTTTTATGACAAGCTTAAATCCATTTCAAGAGGCTATGCTAGCTTCGATTATCATATCGAAGGCTATCAAAGAGCAAGCCTTGTAAAACTAGATATTTTGCTAAATGGCGATTCTGTGGATGCACTTTCCACACTTATTCACCGCGATCACGCTTATAGTTTTGGTCGCCGTATTTGCGAAAAACTTAAAGAACTTATCCCGCGTCAACAGTATGATGTGGCCATTCAGGCTGCCATTAGCTCAAAAATTATTGCCCGAGAAACCATCAAAGCCTTGCGCAAAGACGTGACGGCTAAATGTTACGGCGGTGATATTTCGCGGAAGCGTAAACTGCTCGAAAAACAGAAAAAGGGTAAAAAACGTATGCGGCAGGTAGGCAATGTGGAAGTGCCTCAATCTGCTTTCCTTGCCGTGTTAAAGTTAGATTAGCCGTTTTTGTAATTACTTTTTTTAAACGAAATTTCTATTTCTTTATCACTTTTTCTATAAAAGCTGTAACTTTATTGGGCAGTAACCGTTACACTGCTTGAAACCACAATTACAGGATGACCCAGAAAGATTACAATCTTTGTGTTGATCAATTTGCCGATGGGCTTTTTCGTTTTATCATAAAAAACATTCGTGATGAAGAAAAAGCCCGCGACGTTGTGCAAGAAACTTTTGCTAAAGTTTGGCTAAAGATAGATGATATCCCTTTTGAGAAAGCGAAATCTTACCTCTTTACTACGGCTTATAACACTATGATTGACGAAATCCGAAAAAGTGAGAGAATGCAACGCATGGAAGCACAACATCAGAACCTACAAAGCAGTCATAACAGCTATTCCGACTTAAAGGAAATACTTGATGACGCTTTGAAAACGCTTTCCGAGATTCAGCGTTCGGTGGTGCTTTTGCGCGATTACGAAGGCTATTCTTACGCAGAAATTGGCACCATTACTGAACTAACGGAAGCGCAGGTAAAGGTGTATATTTTCAGGGCGAGAATGCAGCTGAAAAAATATTTACAAAGTGTTGAAAACGTTTTAGAAGTACCCGCATAATGAATATTAACCGCCTTACTTATGAAGCATTCCTGCTCGACTTTGCAGAAGGCAATCTTACTGCGGAAGAAATTATTTTGCTCAAACGTTTTATCAATGAGCATCCTGAGCTGGGTAGCTGGGAAGAGCTTACGGAAGATTTACCCGTTTTAGCAGGCGAAGAACAAGTGTTTTTTGCGGACAAATCGCGCTTGAAAGCCCCTTTTTTGCCTGAACGCGAACTGAGAATTAATTCAGAAAATTTTGACAGCTTCACAATCGCCTACCTTGAAAATGAATTAAATACAACTGAAGAGCAAGCATTTGAGCTGTACCTTGAATCTGATAAAAAATTTCGGCAAGAATTTCTGATTTTGCAGAAAACCTTTCTTCAGCCTGATAAAAGCATCCAATTTGAAGACAAACAAGCATTGAAAGCGAAAACCGGACGTAAAGTCGCTATGTTTCTCCCTTGGATTGGTGTTGCTGCCGGTTTGCTTTTGTTGATTAGTGTGGGATGGTGGTTTGGGCGCGAAAATTCTAATTTGGCTAAGCCGAAACTGGATGTTTATGCCATGAGTACTATTAAGCCTGTGCAAATCGAAATACTACAAACTACTGAACAGTTTGTAAAACTTGTGAAACCTGAAATAAAAAATCCCGGGAGTAATATGCCTGAGATTAGTTTTTCTGAAAACAGCCTTATCGCCCATGAAATGACATTCGCGCAGGCAAAACCATTTTCATGGACGCCAGTAGCCAGCTTATTTTATACAGATGACAGTAAAACGCTCTATTATTTTTATGACGGCACGGCCATTTTAGCAGATTTAAACGCTCAAACTGCTAAAAATCAAAAGTCGCTCGCAGGCTTAATTTTGTCCAATGCCGCCAGTAAATTTGCGCAAACTTTGCGCAACACAGAACCCATTCAAGAACCTGCATTAGCAGCATCTACAGCTATAAATTCTCCGAAATATTCATTGATAAAATTGGCTGAAGTGGGTTTAAAAACCTTTAACACGATGACGGACAATGAGCTTGCCTTTGAAAAAACTGTCAATGAAAAAGGTGAGATCAGTCGCCTGAGATTTCACACCGAAGCTATTTCTTTTAGCCGACAATATAAAGATGCAAAAAAACAGTAAAATATCTGATTTTAAGCGTTTTAATACTTTTCTTGATCATACATCTCATTTAGACTTTTAGTCATAAAGCGGAGTTTTGCAATTTCAATATCTCCTGATGGATAAAAGTTAATGCGTCTTGGTTTTCCAGGAGGCAAATCAAAATAATTAGTTTCCCAGCGACCATTCGCATCATTGGAAGTAAGTTGCAGGTTTTTTAAAAACACCGGAGAGCTAAGGACAATTTCAATTTTATCGCTTTCGGGCATTAAATACATGGAAATTTCATGCCCTGGCAAAAGCAGCTTTTTTGGTTTTACGAAAAAGTGAAATTTCTCAGCCAAAATCTCGTTATCCACCACACAGCGCACACGAAGCCAACTTTTTCTATG
>CAZOEV010000432.1:0-3263 GCA_964578915.1 uncultured Lentimicrobiaceae bacterium | reverse complement strand
CGGACAAAGTCACTACTCCCCTGCTCTTGCTGCATGGCGGCAGCGACACCAATGTGCCTCCCGGCGAAAGTATTCAGATGTACACCGCCCTGAAACTGCTTGGCAAAACCGTTGAATACATCGAAATTGAAGGCCAGGATCACCATATTATCGACTATAAAAAGCGAAAACTTTGGCAACAAAGCATTTTGGCTTGGTACGATTATTACCTGAAAAACCAGCCAGCATGGTGGAAATCACTTTATCCAGATAAAAATTATTAACAAACTTATTATTTGATTCCAGATGCAAACCACTTCAAATAATGAGCAAGAAAGCGCCTTATTGGATTTCTTGCTCGAATATATTACGCCAGAACGCAAGGCAAAATTTGAGAAAGTCTTGGATCAACGCACCCGACATATCACGCTGATTCTCGAAGATATTTTTCAGGCTCAAAATGCCAGCGCTGTGCTTAGAAGCTGCGACCTGACAGGCATACAGGATGTGCATATTGTCGAAAATCAATACACTTACGACATCAACCCGGATGTAGTGGTAGGAAGCACAAAGTGGCTTGACTTGCATAAGTATAACCAAAACAGCTTTAATACGATAGATGCTTTTGACAAGCTTCGAGAGAAAGGTTATCGCATAATTGCTACCAGTCCACACGAATCAGGTTATACACCAGAGGATATTCCGCTGGACAAGCCAATTGCATTGGTTTTTGGCACGGAGAAAACTGGTCTATCTCCAGAAGCACTTTCAAATGCAGACGGTTACGTTAGAATTCCGATGGTAGGCTTCACAGAAAGCTATAACATCAGTGTTTCTGCGGCTTTACTACTATATTCGATCACAAATCGACTTCGGCAATCGCAATTAGATTGGCAGTTAAAACCACTGGAACGACAGAAGCTTATGCTACAATGGTGCAAGAATACGATTAAGCGTGTGGAAATGCTGGAGCAGGAATTTTTTAAAAGGAGGTAAGATTCAATGATTCAAAAATCTGACAATTAATTACTTAACGTTTCTATTTTCTAGACGGTGAAAAGTTGAAGATTAAGTTAAACTAACTTTTAACCTTCCGATAGGACTTCAAAACGTCGAATTGAAACAGGAAAATTAAATTTCATTTGATTACTTTCCACCAAATTCTTCTGCGAGTTCTTTATACATTTTCCCACGTTGCTCGAAGTTTTCAAACTGATCGTAGCTAGCGGCAGCAGGTGATAGCAGGCATGTGTTGCCGGGTTTGGCGATGTCTTTTAGAGCAACAAAAACCTGTTGTAAGTTTTCGATGGGGACAAGTTGGCCAGAATAATTTTGCTTTTGAAGCATTTCAGCCATACGACGACCAGCTTTCCCGACGAAAAATATCCTATCAACAGGCTTTTCAAGCAAAAAACTCGCCAGACTTTGATAACT
The DNA here is from genome assembly GCA_964578915.1 of uncultured Lentimicrobiaceae bacterium. Classification (GTDB taxonomy): domain Bacteria; phylum Bacteroidota; class Bacteroidia; order Bacteroidales; family F082; genus UBA5536. Next base: position 1,850 of record CAZOEV010000432.1, on the reverse strand, counting down.
AATTCCCCGGTCGAAACCACCTAAAATCAGGAAATTGGTTTGCGGAATAGCTTCCAAAGCAGCAATCACGGCTTCGGGTATGGTGGCAATGCTGTCATTATAAAAATGAACACCGCCTTTTTGGCCCAAATATTCCAAACGATGAGGCAGTGATTGAAAAGTAGTTAAAGCTGACAAACCGTTCTTCTTGCTTACTCCAAAGCAGGCTGTAGCCATCAACGCAGCTTCAATATTGAGCCGGTTATGATCACCACGCAAAGCCAATGGAAGTTCAAAAATATTAGCCTCCGGGAAATAAGAAATACTTGCTTGCAAACCGTAAACAAATTGACGCAAAGCGTGATGTAACACAGCGAAATCAGCTTTTCCAGCAAAACGGATAAGGTTTAGTTTGGCATTTCGGTAGCTTTCCATATCACCAAAATGATCGAGGTGTTCTTCAAAAATATTCAGTAAAACACACACGCGCGGACTATGCCTTACGAACTGTAGCTGGTGAGCCGAAAGCTCAAAAACCACAATACTTTTTGGCGTGATTTGGCTGATGATATCAAAACAGGGAATACCCATATTTCCGGTGAGCAAAGCTGGCAACTCACTATTAACAAGGATATGGTGAATTAGAGTAGCGGTGGTGCTTTTCCCTTTCGTTCCGGTTATGCCAATAATTTGAGCGTTATAAGCTGAAAGAAAAAGATCAGTTTGTGAACTGATTTGCACACGTTCAAGAAGCGAAACATCCAGTTTTATGCCGGGTGATTTGAGGATAAGATCAAAATTATTGGCCTGCTGTAAATACTGTTCGCCACCAAAAAAAGGAATATTCGGATCTATTTTGGTCAATTCGGTGATACAGATAGGATTTCTATCAGCCACAGCCACCTCAACATCAGGAAGTTGATTTTTGATAAAATTCAATGACGATTTCCCTTCGCGGCCAAAGCCAGCGATTAAAATGCGTTTACCACGTAGCTGTTGAAACAGTTGCTCAATCATAAAGTGCTTGTTTTAATAATTGCTCAAAGTTGGTTGGCAAAAAATGCTCAGACTGCCATTCATTGAGGAAGCTTTCCAAATGAAAGTTATCAACATTTTTCGTTGAAAGTTGCGCCTGATAATGTTTTAGTAAAGCAGGAGAAGCACCAGTTTTAGTTTGTTGTATTACTTCTTGTAATGCCGCATTCACTTCAGAAATAGTCCCTACACATTCAAAAGGTTTGATGGCCGAATGTCCACTAAGCTCGTCAAGCGTATTAATAAGTGTCTGATCTGCCAGCAAATCTTTATTGAAAAGCTGTTCAAGTTTATACTGGTCGATAAATGGAGAAAGAATAATCCAGGTAAACAAACATTTTGGACATTTTCCGCACCAGCTGTCTGTTTTGCTACCTACGTTACAGCTTCTAAAAACGGGATGATAGGCGTTGAATTCACTAAAAAGTTTGGCGATCTGCAACTCATTCAGCGGACGTAAAAAGCTAAAATAATTCATTTCAGCATGGATATATTGTGCCACATAATTCCTGAAATCTCGTTCAAAATCAAGCGATTTACTGTATTGATGATTGATTTGCGTTCCGGGCACGGTAGGTTCGTTGGCACTCGATTCGTTTGACAAGGCAATATAGCGCAAACCCGCGCCGGCAGACACAAGCAAGCTTACGAAAGCGAGCATGGCTGAGAATGGCGTATGCCCGTTAAGAAATCCCAGATCGTTAAGCTGTAGCATTAAGGGGTCGAGTTTTCGGTTGACAACAGCGGTTTGTATTTCAGAAAATCCCGCTACTTGAGCACATTGACTACTTGCCGATCGTGGATTAATAATGAATGGAATAACCTCATGATTAGCG
>CAZOEV010000431.1:0-3267 GCA_964578915.1 uncultured Lentimicrobiaceae bacterium | reverse complement strand
CCAATGCTGATCGCGTTTAGTTTTTTCAGAAGCAGCTTTCACCTTCTTTTCAAACTTCCCAAAAAGATGCCCAAAATCCAATTCTATTTTTCTGGTGAGCTTTGTGTCTCCCATAAATTCTGTCAAACCAACAATCGCATTGGGATTGGTGTCGATCCCAAAAACCTTCTGAAAACCATGTTTTACCAGTTGAAAAGCAAGTACGCCACTTCCAATTTCGACATCAAAAACAATAGCCTGCATATAAAAAATATTTATGAGGAGGACGAACTGGATGAAATTTCAACTGTCAAGGATTCCTCGACAGTTCAAATCGATGGTAAACGTGAAGTTCAGCGGAATATCGTCACTTATAACCTTGATATAATTATTTCGGTTGGTTACAGCGTATAAAGCCATCAGGGAATAATATGCCACAAAGAAATGCGCGTTCAGTTCAACTTTATTCCGCAGTTGTCCAGCGTATCGTTACCTTTTGTAGTCCCCATTCTCTGGCTTTGGATACATCTGTATCCATATAAATATCGATTTTTTTGGTCCACCTGCGATTCATTTTATCCAGTACTTTATATTTTCCCTCTAGCCCGTCAATGCTGACTTCCATATTATAATAAAATCCTGAATCAAGCAGATCGCGGGAAATAGCAATGGCCTTTAAGCCAGGCTTCAAGGTGTCGCCCCAAGCGGTGATGTTTGGATCATTGGCTGTTTGTGCTTTTACTGAATTGTAAGCAGAAGCCATCACTTCCATTGATTTGATTTCCGGACTCTTGCATGCGGTGAACAGGGTAAATAGTGAGATAGCAAGAAAGCAGATGATTTTTGCTGAATAGTCCATGTATTTTCAACAATTACTACGGGAAAATGTTGGCTGAAGCCTTGCAAAGACTGCTTATTGTCAGAAAGAAAACACCTCTTTTTCAGGCTTTGATAAGAAAAGGCCAAAGACTAGGCTTTCGAAGTTTTTGGCCTTTTCTTCCAAAGACTACTTATTACTCAAAACCCAAAGCTCCACCTCTTCCGCCTCTCGCCAATGCTGATCGCGTTTAGTTTTTTCAGAAGCAGCTTTCACTTTCTTTTTAAAACACTTTTCCAATTGAAATCGCCCAGCTTCAGCTAATTCCTTCTCTATTGGATGTTCTTTGGATACATTGGTTATTTGCGCCAAATTAGAGAAAATGACCAGCAATTTTCCTTCTGGTAAAAGGCGTTGCTTTGCAGCTTCAAAAAACTCAGGAAACAGCTTTTCATTATAATAAATAGCTTCATCAAGGCTTTCTGAATTGGGAGATTCAGGTAGCCAGGGCGGATTAAAAACAATAAGCTCGGTCTGCTTTTCAAATTTCCCAAAAAGATGCCCAAAATCCAATTCTATTTTTCTAGATAGCTTTGTGTCTCCCATAAATTCAGTCAATCCAACAATCGTATTTGGATTGGTATCCGTCCCAAAAACCTTCTGAAAACCATATTTTATCATTTGAAAAGCAAGTACGCCGCTTCCAATTCCGACATCTATTGCCGTTTTCTTAGGGCCATCATAGCGCTTTAACCAATTGTCAAAAAGCACCAAATGCTCAAAACGTGTAGGGAAATAAGTACCGTAATAGGGATGAAGTTTGTTTCGCAATACCGGAATTGAAATCCCGTTTTCGTACCATTGCCAAGCACTATTTAGGCCTTGAACTTGAGGAAAAGACAGCAAAAAATCGCGCGTTTCCGGATAGAGTTTTTCCAGCCAACCAATAAATGGTGCTTTTTTTAAGGCAACTTTATGGTTTACAATTTCTATTAGAATAAGATTTGACAATTTATGGTATTCCGACCGAAAGGCGCGTTGTTCCTGAAAAGTTTTGTTGGGCAATTTTTTTCTGAGATGCGTATTCAAGGCTTTTAGCAACACCAAGCCATTGCTATACATCCCATTGATTAATACAGGTTTGCCAGCTTCTAAGGTTTCAATTGTAAGACTAACATCAGTATGGCTGTTAAAAAAATCCAATGGTTTTTCAATAGCAATAGGTTCCGGCTTGTTTATAGGTAGTTTTTCAAACATCTTTCAGTTTTATTTTCGTCTAAATTAGCTCATTTTAATTTATCCCCTGAACGGAATTGTGATTTAGAAGCTAAGCAGAACGAATCAATGAAAAAAGTTCAAGTGAATCGTGGCTTTAATTTAGTCAAGTTCGTGAAGGAATTTTCAAGCTAATAATTGGTTGTATTTGAAGTTATTTATATATTTGAAAACGTTTAGAACAGTGCTGAACTAATTCAAAAACCTCAGAGAAAACTTTTATATGATTTTTAAAATAACTAGAATAGTTTGATTATGACAAACTCAGAACTATTACTTTACCAAACCGAAGACGGACAAACCAAGATTGATGTGCGTTTGGAAGAAGAAACGGTTTGGTTAAGCCAAAAACAGATGGTTGAACTTTTTCAAACCACAAAACAAAATGTTAGCCTGCATATTCGTAATATATTTAAAGAAGGCGAATTGGATGAAATTTCAGTTGTCAAGGATTACTTGACAACTGCTTCTGACGGGAAACAATATTCAATTAATTTTTATAATCTTGATGTAATTATTTCTGTTGGTTACAGAGTAAAGTCGCATCGTGGCACGCAATTTCGTATTTGGGCAACAAAGCAATTAAAAGAATACATAGTTAAAGGTTTTGTTCTTAACGATGAAAAACTAAAAGAAACAGGACACACCAATCAATATTTCGAGGAACTGTTTGAACGGATTCGGGATATTCGCAGTTCAGAAAAGATTTTCTACGCAAAAGTCAGGGATATTTACACCACAGCAATCGACTATGATGCGTCAACGGAAGAAAGCCAATTATTTTTTAAATCAGTTCAAAATAAAATGCACTGGGCAATTCATGGTCAAACAGCATCGGAGGTCATTTCAAATCGTGCTGATTCAGAAAAACAAAACATGGGATTGACTAGCTGGAAAAATTCGCCAAAAGGTAAAATCCGAAAAGCGGATGTTATTATTGCCAAAAACTACCTTAGCGAAGATGAACTAAAAGACCTGAATCTAATTGTTGACCAGTATCTTTCCTTTGCGGAACTTCAAGCTCGAAATCGTAACCCAATGTATATGAGCGATTGGCTTAAAAAACTGCAGGATTTTATGACACTCAATGACAGGGAAATTTTGGATCATGCAGGAACAATTTCGGCAAAACTGGCGAAAGAACTTGCAGAATCAGAATATGAAAAATACCGACTAAAAATGATTGGTATTGATGA
>CAZOEV010000430.1:0-3272 GCA_964578915.1 uncultured Lentimicrobiaceae bacterium | reverse complement strand
TCTGTGAATGAGTTGGTTATGAAAATAAGCAACCAGAAAGACATGCAGGAGCTGATAAAAAAGCTGCGGTTTCTTACTATCGGATCACGAAAGCTGATTTTTGAAACTGGTTTTCCGGCAACAATCGATGCGCTTTTAGGATTAAATGAACACGATACGGGCAAAACTCGACTTTCGGTCATTTACTTAAACACATTGTCAACGCAAGAGGAAAAAGAGTTTTTTATGGCCTATATTGCCCAGATGCTTTACAATTGGATGTTGCAGAATCCCTTGCAGAGTGGCCAAGATGGTTTGCAAGCTTGCCTTTATATTGATGAAATTGCCCCTTTTCTGCCTCCTGTTAAAATGCCTTCCTGCAAAGAAAGTTTGATGCTGCTTTTCAAACAGGCACGAAAATACGGTGTGGGTTGTGTGATTGCCACTCAAAATCCGGGTGATATTGACTATAAATCAATTGCACAAATTTCTACTTATTTAATAGGAAGCCTAAAAACCAAACAAGACCTTTCAAAGATTGAAACCCGCATCGAATCTATGGCGCCTATGGCAGCTGGTGAGCTAATGCAAAAAATCCCTGCACTTAAAAAGGGTTCATTTTTGCTGCTTTCGCCTGATGAGGCACAAAAAATTCAGCAGTTTCAGGTGCGCTGGCTTTTAACTCGACACGATGTTATCAGCGAGGAACAACTGAGTGGCCTGATACCCGATGAACTGCGCGAGCGCTACCAAAAATCTGTTGTACCCAAAGTGCCAAAAGCACGTCCAGCAATGACTTCTGGACCAGTAGTTGCGGAACAGGAAAAAGAGATAACACCAGCAGAAACACCTGAAGCATCAACTGACGAAAAAGTGCTTGTGGTTGATTTTTCTATCCGTGAACGTAGTCTGAGCAAGGCACTCAAACCACATATCGAGCATAAAACATTGAATCTTATTGCATTGGAAAAGTTAGAATCGACAGAATTTGCCTATTATCCTATGCTCAAGGCTTCGATGATTTTTAATAACAAAAAGGGAATTTTTAGGAAGAAAATTGAGCAGGTGCCAGTCAATCTATACCTTAATTATAAGGACCAGCAAATTATGATTATCAAAGGTAGAAAAATGACCTTTGAGCCTTTAATCGAGATGAATCCGGATAAAATTGATGACATAGATGGCTTGATTTTGCCGGCGGCTAAAAATAGGGATGAAATAGACTTCGATTTTCGAAAACTGGGTAAAAAAGTCTCTGCCGAAGAGGTTAGGAAATTGCTTGAGCGAAAATACGATGTGGAAGTGAATGAAATAGAGTTGCTGCTATATCCGGTTTGGCATTGCCGCATCCAACATAAAGAGACAGGCAATATTCGCTTGCTGACCATTGATGCCGTAATGGGTTATCCGCTTGTCAATTTATCCGATGTATAGACTTTAACTACTAAAGATTGTATCTATGAGAAAAATTCTATTAGCAGGCTTATTTTGTGTGGCAACTGCAGGTCTTTTGGCACAGGAAACCGAGGATGCCTTTGAAAAATTTAAGCAACAATCCGATTCGGGTTTTGAGCAGTTTCAAGAAGAAACCAATAAGCAGTGGGAGGCCTATGAAAAGGCTAATCAAGAAGCTTTTGATCAGTTTAAAAATGGCATTGAGCAAAAGTGGGGAGCCGGAAATTTCACAGAATCTACCAAAACAGACTGGGTTGAATATAGTGAGGACGAAGATACCCGCACCACCGTTGATTTTGAAGAAGAAGAAGCACGTATCGAAATTCTGATGAGTCCTGAGGATGCAGAGAATGCCGCTTTGGTGAAGCAAAAAATTGCAGAGGCCGTAAAAGAATTGGCACTCAATAAAGGTAAAACCAAAGACTACGAAACCGAATATGAAAAACCACAGCCATTGATGGATGAACCAGTGCTAAAAGGTCAATTACAAAATGAGGCTGGAGAATCTGTAACAGAAGCAAATGTAGAGGAATATGCAAATCAGATTGCTGAAAAACAGACTATTACGAAAGAAGTAATAATACCTGAAATGCCTAAGCTCGAACCTAAACCAGAACCCAAACCTGAGCCTAAGATTGAACCCAAACCTGAGCCTAAACCAAAACCTAAGATTGAACCCAAACCAGAACCCAAACCTGCGCCAAAAGAAGAAAAGGTGATTGTAAGCGTGAAAATTCCACTGGCGACCAATAGCATCCAAACCAGGGCCTTAGGTTTTTACGAATCGGTGATTAATTATGCCAATAGGTTTATGCTCGATCCCGCATTGGTTTTTGCCGTAATACACACTGAATCAGCTTATAACCCCAAAGCAAAAAGTCATGTTCCGGCATTTGGGCTGATGCAAATTGTGCCACGCTACGCTGGTCGCGATGCGTATAATTTCTTGTATAAAGAAGATAAGTTATTGAACGAGAATTATTTATACGAATCAGTAAATAATATTGAACTGGGGTCGGCTTATTTGCACATGCTTATCACGCGCAGTTTTAGAAAAGTAAATGACCCGCAAAGTCGCATTTATTGTGCGATAGCTGCCTATAATACAGGCGCTGGTAATGTGAGTCGTGCATTTATTGGCACAACCAAATTGTATCTAGCCATTCCTGAAATTAATAAAATGACTGCAGATCAGGTTTATCAACACCTCAAAGCACATCTTCCTTATGAAGAAACACAGCATTATATCGAACGCGTTTCGTCACGTATGAAAGTTTATGCCAATTGGCTTTCTGAATAGTAAAGTTTAATTTAACAATACAACCATGAAAACAAAAAGTTACGTATCAATTATGATAGCATGTTTCATGCTATTTCAGTACAGTCTTTTAGCTCAAAAAATTGACTGTTTCGTGTTGGAAGCACCTACCAAGCAGTTCAACAACATCAAGAAAATAGGTGTAATGGAGTTTACGGGAAATAGAGAAGCGGGGCAGATTCTGTCAGATCAAATCATTGCCCGGCTTTTGCAGGAAGACCGTGGTATTGAGCAACAAGAAACAGGATTTATGGGTCTTGGAAAAACGGTGGATGGCGTTACACATATCAAAGGATTTAAAACAAATGTTTACAGTGTGATTGAGCGAAACCAAATTAATGAAATTCTCAAAGAGCAAAAGATGGGTCTGTCAGGAACTATAGATGAATCAACTGCAGCAAAAGTTGGAGCCATACTTGGTTTGGACGCTATTATTTTGGGTTCTGTCAATTTTGAGAAAAAAGAAGAAAATACCAATAAAAGTTATACAGGCCTCGATGGAAAAAAATACACCAAATAC
>CAZOEV010000429.1:0-3276 GCA_964578915.1 uncultured Lentimicrobiaceae bacterium | reverse complement strand
CTTGTCCAAATTGTATGCGAATGGGTTTCACTGGGCTAAAGGTGAAATAGCCTCGTGCTTGCAGGAAGTCGATACCACCGTCTTTATAACTTTTAGTAAGGTGTGCGCCGGGATAGGCTCCCCAAGTGTTTCTGAAAGCCATCTCATGGGGTGCTACGCGCATTTGATTTTCTGTAATAAAGCTATAAAAGCCGATCTTACCGGCAATATTTCCACGCACCTCAATGGCGCGGGTATTGGTGTAAAGAGGGTCGTCGGCATCGGATAGGCTGCCCACGGCCAGGTTAAGGGCGGGGTTGACATAGAGTTCAAAGTCGGGCACTTTTACCTGTACCATATTGGATTTGCTTTTGTAAAAGTACTTGAGGATGGGCTTGCGGCTGTCGTATAGCTCGCTGCCGCTGTATGAGAGGTTGTCTGAGCGCAGGTAGCTGATGTTGAAGTTGTCGGCGGAAGATTTGTCTGATATCAAAGTGTCAAGCACTATAAGGAACTGTGCTGCTTCTGCACGGGTATAAGGCCGTAAATCAGCAAAGAGCTTGTTTTGGAGCTGGCCAGAACGGATTTCGTAGCGGTTGAGGAGCTGTTCTGACTGGCTGTTGAGGGGTATATTTGCCGACTGCGGCAGGGCGCTGGTGCTGAGCAGTAGCAGCAGGCAGAGGGTGATGAGGGGGTGTTTCATGGGTTGTTGTTTGAGGGGGTAAAGGTAGGGATTTTTGAAGATTTGTCTGCTGAACGCAGAAAGTTAGGTTCGAGAGATTGCGTTGGGTAGAATGATTCGCACAGCAGTGTGCCATTACTAGGGATTGTGCTAGTAGTTGAAATATTTGTTGCAGCAGGAGCTACCACTACCCAGAAGATTGCGTGGTGCAGGAGGAACTTCGTGAAGTTCCTTTATTGGGCATGGGCTGGCGATTGATGGGGCAGCGGATGCTGTTGAATAATTCTACGGAGCAAATGCTCCTAGCACTGGAAAAGGGTTCGATGGGATTCGCACTCACACGAAAGTGTTCGTGCGGCAGCGGAGTTGGCAGGCTATTTCGTGGGGTACGAGCTCTACTTAAACCTTTATATCTAACGAACTGAAAACAGAGTTATTAGAGCGATATTCCGGTACTATCTGCTTCATCTTACTCACCAAGGCAAAGTCATCACCTTCTATGATAAGTGTGGAAAGCTCGGTGAGGAGGGCTGCGGTTTCAGCAGGGTCATATTTTCGTACGCGGGCTTTCATAATCTTGGGGTGGTGGGTGTGCAGGGTGTTTTCTTGATCGGTGAGGAGTTCTTCGTAGAGCTTTTCGCCAGGACGCAGGCCTACTTCGGTGATCTTGATTTCTTTGTCGGCTTCGTAGCCGGAGAGTTGGATCATCTTGCGGGCAAGGTCGTATATTTTGACGGGTTTGCCCATATCAAAAACGAATATTTCGCCGCCATCACCCATAGCACCGGCTTCGAGCACCAGATTACATGCTTCGGGGATGGTCATAAAGTAGCGCGTGATTTCTTTGTGGGTAATGGTTACTGGGCCTCCTTTTTCTATCTGCTTCCTGAATATCGGGATAACGGAGCCATTGCTGCCCAGTACATTACCGAAACGGGTGGTGATAAACTGGGTGCTGCCATTGGAGCGGCATTGGGTGTATATCTCAGCAATGCGCTTGCTGGCTCCCATCACATTGGTGGGGTTCACGGCTTTGTCGGTAGAGACCATCACGAACTTCTGTACCTTATACTGCACGCTGAGATCGGCCATCACTTTAGTGCCAAAAACATTGACGAGCAAGGCCTCATAAGGATGCGACTCCATGAGTGGCACATGCTTATAAGCGGCTGCATGGTAGATCAGGTTTGGTTTGTAGGTGCTAAAAATCTGTTCCATGCGGTAACGGTCTTTCACGCTAGCAACAATATAGATTACCCTATCGGCATAATTTTTGAACTTCTGGGAATTATTGATTTCAAATTGTAGCTCATAAATGGGCGACTCGGCCTGATCGATAAGGATCACTCTGGCGGGTTTGTATTGTAGCACTTGGCGCACAATTTCGCTGCCGATGGAGCCAGCTGCACCAGTAACCATCACTACTTTATTGAAGATGTCTTTTTCTACGTTTTTGCTATCGCGACTGATGGGTTCACGCTCAAGCAGTTCTTCGATATTGACCTTGCGCAACTGACTGGAACTCAACTGACCATTGATCCAATTGTCGATAGGTGGTACTACTTTCACTTCAATTTTTAGTTCGAGGCCTTGCTCAATGATACTTTTCTTGTGATTGATGTCGAGCTTCTGTATGGCGATAATAATCTGCTGTATCTGGTTGCGCTGCAAGTATTTATCTGTCATGGCTTTTTCGGCAGAAACTACGGGTACGCCATCGAGCATTTTGTTTACCTTGGAATGGTTGTCGTCGATAAAACAAATGATTTCGTATTGATAATATAAATCTTGTAGTAGTGCATTTCGGGTAAGCATTCCGGCCGCACCTGCGCCATAGATTGCTACACGCAGGCGTTTTTTACGTTCGCGCCGTATGATATCGGCATAGATTGTTTTGATGATAAAACGGCTTCCGATGAGGAAGAAAGGGGCAAGCAGGAAGTGAATGACAATGACTGATAAGGGAGAGATATATGGGGAGATGTCGGTGTAATATCTTGATAAGGTATTGATTGTCAGTAATACCACAAAGGCTGATCCGGTGGCCTTTAATAGGCGCAGTGCATCATTGATGCCGGTATGGCGTATGATGCCGCTATACGACTTAAAGAAGAGAAAGCTACTTACATAAGCGACCATAACGATGACCGATTGTATCTCCATGGAGTAGGGATTGATGGAGAGGTACTCGAAGTTATGCCTGATGAGATTGGCAACGATAAATGTGATGTAAACGGCAACAGTGTCGTAAACGAAAACGATCCATCGTGAAAGGAAATGGTCAGAATAGGAGCGCAATAAACGTGTTACCATGCTTTTGGTGGCTGTGTTTAACATGCAGGCCTGATTGAGTTGTTGCTTGCAAAGATACAATTTTTTCCCCGTAGTGGCTCTGTTTGCTAAAGATTTTTTTGCTGATTGATGTAGCCGTTATTTCTTGTATCGCGGCAAAGATTAGGAAGAAAGATTTAAGGATTCAATCCCGAATCGCTTTGCTCTCGGGACTTTCAGGACCTACCTCTTTGCAGTCGGAAGCTACCCTGTACCCACAAATATAAAAATATTTGCTAGATGGAAAAATCAGATAGTCCACATTTTTTTATTTCGGATTTCAC
>CAZOEV010000428.1:0-3277 GCA_964578915.1 uncultured Lentimicrobiaceae bacterium | reverse complement strand
TAAAGACAAGTCAGACAACCTTTATTTTGGTGGAGTAAACGGGCTCAGCGTTTTTAATGCAGCAGAACTTCAAGACAACACTAATGCACCTAAAGTGCTATTTACCAAAATATTGGTAGGCGGAGAGCCTCTAATAATTGATCCTCCAATCACACGTGCCAAAGAAATTGATTTGGATTACGATAATCAGGCTTTTTACTTGGAATTTGCTGCCCTGAATTTCTATAAACCGCAAAAAAATCAGTACGCTTACCGCATTAAGGAAATTAGCGACAAATGGCATAGCCTCGGAAACACAAATAGCATTGAACTGATCCGGCTGGGTTACGGAAAATTCACTATCGAGGTAATAGGCGCCAACAACGACAACTACTGGAACACCGTGCCAACAAGCCTTATCATCAATATTGCGCGTCCATTTTGGGCTACCCATTGGTTTAGAATACTTAGTGTATTACTACTTTCGCTGCTCTTTTTCGCCTTTTACTTGTTGAGAATAAAATCGCTAAAGCGCAAGAAAGAGTCGCTCGAAAAAGAAATCGCCATGCGTACCGAAGAGCTGTTGCAAACCAATAATGCATTGAAGCAGGAAGTTGGCATGCGCAAAAAGACCGAAGAAGAATTAAAAGAAGCCAACCTCACCAAAGACAAATTTTTCTCTATTATCGCCCACGATCTTAAAAACCCTTTCAATGTGCTGCTTGGTCTGTCTGAAATATTAGATACTGATTTTGATTATTTAGATAATTCAGAAAAAAAAGAGATTGTGAGTGCCCTGCGCAAAAGCACCGACGACCTGTATCGGCTGCTCGAAAATCTCTTAAGTTGGTCGCGGGCGCAACAAGGCAAAATTGAAATGAAACCAACAAAAATCAAGCTTTCTGAAATCGTTGACGAAAATATAAGACTGCTTAAAGCCCAGGCAAAAACAAAAAACATAAACCTTCTATCTACTGTAAATCCTGATTTACACGCCTTAGCCGATTACAACGCAATGACGACTGTAGTCAGAAATTTACTATCAAATGCGATAAAATTCACCAATTCGGGCGGCCATATTGATATCAGCTCGGAATCAGCAGATAACCTGGTTTTGATTGCCATTTCGGACAGCGGCACAGGCATCGAAAAAGCCAATATGGAAAAGCTGTTTCGCATTGATGAAGTCTTTAAACGGGAAGGCACCATGCACGAAAAGGGCACCGGACTTGGCTTGGCTATCTGCAAAGAATTTACTGAAGCCAACAATGGAACACTTAGTGCCAAAAGTATTTATGGTGAGGGTAGCACTTTTACCATTGCGCTGCCAAAAGCCTGAATTACCTCAACTTAATGGCTGTCCCTGCTGTAGGTTTTGCTCCCTCATCAAGGTCGTTCATCTTATAAATCCGCTTCAGGCGGATGCCATAAATCTGTGAAACGTCCCACAAACTCTCGCCCGAGCGTAAACTGTGGTAATGAAACGCTTTCGATTTGCGTTTCTTTTTGTGTAAGTAAATAACCTGACCAGCTTTCAGTTCCGCATTTCTCGGCAAGTCGTTGTATTTGGCAAATTGCCAGCTATACATATTTAATTCCTGAGCCAGGCTGCTCATTTCATCGCCTTCTTTGGCAAAAATGAGTTTTATCCGGTTATTCTCATGAATAAATCTTCCGCTTTCTGCTTTATCAACGACTTTAAAATCAGACTTTTCAGGTGGTATTTCTGTAACCACAATAGCTGGCTTTTTGGTTTTATTTTTATCACGCTTGCCGGAAAGGGCTTGCTTGTCATATTTAGCCAAATCATGGCGTTCGATAATGCGTATCAGTAGCTCGGGATAGCGCGGATTGGTGGCATAACCGGCCTTTTTAAGACCTTTGGCCCAGGCTTTGTAATCAGTAATTTCGAGTGTAAATAAATCAGCATAACGGGATCGCTGCGTTAAAAACAGCGAATGGTCGTGAAACGATTCTTCCGCCTTGCGGTAGGACCTGAAACACTCATTTTTTTCGTCGTCATCCACCCTGATAGATTTACCTGTCCAGCCTTTGTGACACTTGATACCAAAGTGATTGTTGGCTTTTGTCGCTAATCTGCTATTGCCACTCCCCGACTCTAAAATGCCCTGCGCCAAGGTTATAGAAGCCGGAATTTTATATTCCACCATCTTTTTCATGGCAATTTCCTTATAGGTGTCAATATAGTCTTCGGTGCTAATTTTGTTTTGTGCTAAAGCAGGCAAAACAAAAATCAACAAGCTGAACCAAAGGAAATAAAACCTGATATAATTAATAGGTGGCTTCAATTCTTATACTAAATTTGCTGCAAAAGTAACAGTCATATCCATAGTTATTACCGCAATTAAACGCATTTTTCCACAAAAGATTGTTATTAACGCTTGCTGAAAATCTTACTTTTGTGCTTTGCACAAAAAAAATGTTCCCAAATGAATGTTGAACAAATTTTTGATTTCTTCCCAAAACTCTCGGCTCAGCAGCAAGAAAAGTTTGCTGCACTGAAACCCCTCTATGAAGAATGGAACGCACAAATCAATGTGATTTCGCGCAAGGATATGGACCATTTTTACGAAAAACATGTGTTGCATAGTCTTGCCATAGCCAATTATATTCAATTTAAACCCGGCACACAGGTGCTTGATATCGGCACTGGCGGAGGCTTTCCGGGTATTCCGCTGGCTATTAGGTTTCCACAGGTTCAGTTTATGTTGATTGATGGCACCGGCAAAAAAATTAAAGTAGTTAAGGCCGTGGCCGAAAGCCTGAACCTCACCAATGTGGAAGCGCAGCACATGCGCGCCGAGCAGCTTAATCAGAGCTTTGATTTTATTGTAAGTCGCGCTGTTACTGACCTAGAAAGCTTTATGCAGTGGACACATAACAAAGTGCATCGTAAAGAAATTAATACTAAAAAAAATGGGGTGCTTTATTTAAAAGGGGGCGAGATGGACGAAGAACTTCTCGCTTTAAAAAAGCGCTATCACGTTAAAATCACTGATTTATCGACTTATTTCGCTGGCGAGTTCTTCGAGACAAAAAAACTTGTTCACCTACATCCACGCAGGTGAGTTGGTCAATCCTAATTTTTAATTAATTTAGCCAATCTTAATCAAAATCAAACACTATGACAGCAGCAATTACGCAATCTTTGCGAGAGAACAAAGCCGCCCGTTGGGGTGCGCTGGCCGTGGTATCTTTTACCATGCTCACCGGCTATTACATCAACTATGTAATTTCGCCGCTTAAGCCCTTGCTTGAGCAGCACTTAAACTGGTCG
>CAZOEV010000427.1:0-3278 GCA_964578915.1 uncultured Lentimicrobiaceae bacterium | reverse complement strand
AGCTCACTGACGATTCTGTGGTAAGACGGCTCGAAAATGCTACCGATTAATTAAATTCCGTTGTATCTTTGCTGGCTGTATGCGGTACAATTTTATCACCATAGAAGGCACAATAGGCGCGGGGAAAACCTCGCTGGCACAGCGTATTTCCAATGAATTTAATGGCAAACTAATCCTAGAACAGTTTGAAGACAACGCTTTTTTACCTAAATTCTATGAAGATCAGGAAAAATACGCCTTCCCACTGGAAATGTCGTTTATGGCCTCACGGTTTCAGCAGTTGAAAGAGCAGCTGAGCAGTCCCGATTTGTTTAGCGATTTCATCATTTCTGACTATTTTTTTCCCAAATCGCTCATCTTTGCGCAAAAAACATTGCCAAAAGATGAGTTGGTGCTATTTACCCGCTTCTTTAATTTTATTAGTGGGAGCTTGCCAAAACCTGATCTTTTCGTGTATTTGTATTTAGATGTAAATCGCTTACAACGAAATATTCGCCTGCGCGGACGTTCCTACGAACAGAAAATCAAAAATGAATACTTAGAAGGTATTCAAACAGGCTATTTTGATTATATCAAGCAGCAACAAGGTATGCGCATTTTGATTTTAGACACGAATGAATTGGATTTTGTGAACACCGAGCGTGATTATAAACGTATTATAGAAGTGATAAACGCTGATCATCCAATTGGAATTCATCGCTTTACATTCTAAATGGCAAAGACGCTGACTTACTTTGACCTATTTAGATTTTTTAAGGTTTACCAATTCATACAAATCCTTGCGCCGGTCTGTTAAATTTCTTACAGAACCGAAGCTATGCAGCTCTTTCAAGAGATCTAAATCCACATCAACAATTAATGTCATTTCAGTATTAGGTGTTGCCTCCGCTTTAATTCCATTCGTAGGGAAAGCAAAATCAGAAGGTGTAAACACCGCAGACTGTGCAAACTGTATATCCATATTATTCACTTTGGGCAGGTTGCCCACACTTCCGGCAATAGCAACATAGCACTCATTTTCGATAGCACGTGCCATCGCACAGTTGCGTACCCTGATGTAGCCGTTTTGGGTATCAGTTAAGAAAGGCACAAACAATATTTTCATACCTTTATCTGCCATCATACGCGACACCTCAGGAAATTCAACATCATAACAAATTAAAACACCAATTTTACCGCTGTCGGTGTCAAAAACTTTTATCTCGTCGCCACCCTGCATACCCCAGGCCGAAGATTCGGTTGGCGTGATATGCAATTTTTCATAGCGTTCCCAGCTACCATCGCGCCGGCATAAAAACCCCACATTATACAGTTTATTATTCTCAACTAAAGGCATACTACCCGTAATAATATTGATATTATAACTTACGGCATATTCCATAAATTTTTGATGCAACGGCTCCGTATATTGAGCCAACTTGCGCATAGCTTCAGCCTCCGAAAGGTGGTTGTAAGCAGCCATTAGCGGCGCATTAAACAATTCGGGGAAGAGCGCAAAATTACTTTGGTAATCACTCACTGCATCCACAAAAAATTCCATTTGCTCGAACAAACTTTCAATATTAACAAATTGACGCATTTGCCATTGCACCAATCCAAGCCTTACTATTGGTTTATTACCCTTAAATAAAGCACTCTTAGGTTCATAATAAATATTATTCCATTCGAGCAAAGTAGCAAATTCATGCGAAGATTTATCACCTTCCAAATAGCCCTTTATCACTTTTTTAACGTGAAAATCATTGGCTAACTGAAAACTCAGCGTAGGATCGTGTAACTCCCGCTGGCGCACTTTTCGAATATACTCACGCGGGCTTAGTGTGTCGGCATATTTATTGTAATTTGGGATGCGGCCTCCGGCCATAATTGCCTTAAGATTGAGCGTTTCGCATAGCTCTTTTCGAGCGTCATATAAACGACGGCCAAGCCTGAGATTTCGATATTCAGGATGAATAAAAACGTCAATACCATACAATACATCGCCGTCTGCATCAAAAGTGGAAAAGCTAGAATCACCTGTGATTTTTTGATAGGTGTGTTGATCGCCAAATTGCTTATAATCAATAATTAAGGACAAAGCGCTACCAGCTACTTTACCATTTACAAAAGCGCCAATTTGACCTTCAGGAAAAATCTCTAACAATTTGCTGATCTCTTCTTCCCGCCAGTATGAATCTTCCCAATCTGAATAGGCTTCAATCATAGAACTCTTTAGGTCGCGGTAGTCTTCTATACGTAGGTTACGAATTTCAATACTTAAATTTTGTGCCATAAAATTTTTACGTTCTTTTCTTTCAATTTAAATCAAATGTACATGATTTTTTGAAGAAGCAGAAAAATCCTGACAACAGCATTTTCAATAAACAACTTAAAAAATATTTAACTATATCATTTACAACTTATTGAAAGCAATGAAATGATGCTACATTTTTCACAAATCTCTTGTTCAACAAACAAAATGCATCAAATAAACAGCCAAATATTAATTGTCGTAAACACTTATGAATAGGATGGCAGAAATTATAGCAGACAAATTTCAACTACTCAAATATGACTAAGCCCTCTTTTGTCATTATGCAGCCTTTACCAGCATAGCGTTTTAAAAAGCGATAATTAATCTCATTAGGCAAGTTATTAGAATAGAGCGATTCCTCAAAATAGACTTTCTTGCCCAAAGGAATCTCTACATACAGGCGCACCTCTTGGCCACGAATCAAATCAGCCGAAGGGTAGCTGAAAAGTAGGGGCAAACTTAAACTGCTATCGTTTACAGTAACGCGATAATCAATATTTTGCGCTCTTATTTCTGCCCTTGAAAGCGACCTGCCGCACGACTCCTCCACCACACGCACCCGTATTAAACTGTCGTCAGAAGCTATAACGCGAATTTGTGGAAACTGAAGAATCCTGTTTTCATACAAATCAAAAAACAGCAGTCGTGAGTCATCTATCATCAGTGATTCATATTGGTTTAGACTTGCTTTTTCATTATTAAGCCCAATCACAAAAGGCTTTTCGGACATTGGCACCATCGTTTGTACTACAGTTTCTTGTCGTCCATCATGTCCAAAATCAAAAGCTGTTCCAATTCCAATCCCCAGCAACACGACCCAGGCAGCAAACCAAACAATAACACTTACCAGCGAAAGATGGCGGATGCGAAAACGTCCGGCAGAAAGCAGTTTGAGTCCACCATAAATCAATAATACAACGGGTAATATAATAATAAGAGAAAAACTCAATATACCAAGTAACCATAAAGTTTATTGCTATAGCGG
>CAZOEV010000426.1:0-3280 GCA_964578915.1 uncultured Lentimicrobiaceae bacterium | reverse complement strand
AATAATTTCTACCTGACGTTCCTCGGTGCTCAATTGAAGTTGTTCAAGCATAAATTGGCGCAGGCTGTGGCCAAACTCTTCCAAAACCGAGTTGATAAAGTTGGCACCCATCGAGTCGCGTGTGTCAAAAGTTACCATCAGCTGATAATAATCGTCCAGCTTATCGGTCATGTCCTTTAGCTTGATATCCAGCACGCCACCGCCACGTTTTTCCATATTTGCCGTGATTGGCTTGGCAGCATTCCGCAGATATTGGCTGAGGGCTGGCATAAGATCACGCAAGGTTTGCGTATTTCCGGGCCAGCTAAAATGTACTTGGCCAACCTTTTGTGTATCAATAATTTCTGCATGAAAACCACCTCTTTCGCTCCAGAATTTAGCAGCAGCGGAAGCAGCAGCCACCACCGACGATTCCTCAATTACCATCGGCACAATATAAGTGTGTCCATTGATGATCACGTTGGGCGAAATGCCATAAGGAATATAAAAATTGGTGATCGTGTTCTCGCTAAACTCATCAAAAAGTTTCTGCTGACTCTCATCAGTATGCCAAAAACTTTTTAGCAAGCTTATTACCTCGCCGGGATTTTCAAAATACTCCGCTACAAGCTTGAGTTTTTCCTCTTTGAGAAGCTTTGAAAAACCTTTGATGATAATGTCGCGTTTTCTTTTCATGGGAATGCGCTTATTGGTTTTGCTGTTGGTTAACCAAAAGTAGAAACAAAATAACGGAATAAAAGTTTAAAATTCAAGTAAATCGTTTTTTTACCAGATATCTTCCGTCACTTCGGGTTCGGGTTTCATTTTCTCAATTAAAAATGCACTCCATTGATCCACATATTCGGCTATTTGATCCAGATAGTCGGCCCAGCGAGGGTCGTAGGCCGGATCGTCTTTGTCGAGCCAGCGCTCAATCTCAAAGCGGGAAGCAGTTTTTAGAAGCAACTCGGTGATGGTATAGCGGTAGCGATTTTCGCGCACTTCCAAGGTAAACTCATAATAAACGGACGGGCCATCGTATTCAATTCCTTTTTCGTCGGTGTATTTCAGCCGGATGGTGTGCTTTCCCATGATTTTTCCTGAAGGCGCATCACGCACGGAAGTTACGCGCACCGGATCTTTGTAATAATCGTTGAGCCAAAAAATGCTGCGGTTAAAAAGCTCTGCTTGTGTGCCTTCTTCTTCAATCACTTGCTGAAACTTTATTTTTTTTGCTTCAGCATCAAACGGAATGGTTTTTACCTGAGCCGCCAGCGGGTTTAGGAAGATAAGAAAAAGCAGGGAAAATACGGAAATCAGCAGTTTTTTCATTTTGAATGAATTGATCTATGGACAAAAATACGAAAAACAATCAGATTGGATGCTGTGCCCATAGCTAACGATGCAAAATCAAATAATATTGAGTGAGAGAAGTGAATAATTTCGGATTAAAAAGCGACAAAAAAGTCCGTAGGACTTGCCTGTAAATAACGCCCGGAATTATCCGGGTGATAAATGAACAGACGGAATACGACCCTGTAGGGGTCACCCAAAAATGCTGCAAAGCATTGAACTAAAGTATTTTGGCAGCTTTCGGATTGGGAAACTCCTACGGAGTTTTGGAGGCTGCGTTGCATCTCTAATCCCCCAGATAAATCTGAGGGTTATGCACAGGATACGCCTACGGCGTAAAGTCTTCCGTTACCAACAAAAAAAAACCGTTCCTGCCTTGGCAGAAACGGTTTTTAAAATAATATTACTGATGTTTTACATCATTCCGGGCATTCCACCACCCATTGGAGGCATGGCAGGAGCTGCATTTTCGTCTTTATGCTCTACCAAAACACATTCGGTAGTGAGCAACATACCAGCAATAGAAGCAGCATTTTCAAGTGCAATGCGGGCCACTTTTGTGGGGTCGATAACACCTGCATCAAAGAGGTTTTCGTAAACATCGGTGCGGGCGTTGAAACCAAAGTCGCCTTTGCCTTCTTTTACGCGGTTGGCTACTACAGAACCTTCCATGCCAGCGTTTTCAACGATTTGGCGGAGTGGTTCTTCCAGTGCACGGCGAATAATCGCAATACCGGTAGTTTCGTCGTCATTGTCGCCTTTAAAATTATCCAGCGCATTCATGGCGCGGATAAAGGCAACGCCACCACCAGGAATAATGCCTTCTTCGATGGCAGCGCGTGTGGCAGCCAAAGCATCTTCAAAGCGGTCTTTCTTTTCTTTCATTTCCACCTCACTGGCAGCACCAACATAGATAACAGCTACTCCGCCAGCCAATTTGGCCAAACGTTCTTGTAGTTTTTCTTTGTCGTAGTCTGAAGTGCTGGTTTCAATGTGTTTCTTGATTTGAGCTACGCGGGCTTCAATATTTGCTTTGGCACCGCGACCGCTTACGATAGTGGTATTTTCTTTGTCGATGCTCACTTTTTCAGCTTCACCAAGCATATCCAGTGTGGCATCTTCCAAGCGATAACCTTTTTCTTCGCTGATTACTGTGCCGCCAGTAAGTACGGCGATGTCTTCCAGCATTTCTTTTCTGCGGTCGCCAAATCCAGGAGCTTTTACAGCAGCTACTTTCAGTGATCCGCGCAAACGGTTCACAACTAAAGTTGCTAAAGCTTCAGCTTCAACATCTTCTGCAATAATTACAAGTGGTTTGCCGGCCTGCATAGATTTTTCTAAGATAGGAAGCAGGTCTTTCATCACCGAGATTTTCTTGTCGTAAATCAGGATGAAAGGATTTTCGTAAACGGCTTCCATTTTCTCGCTGTCGGTGACAAAATAAGGAGAGATATAACCGCGGTCAAATTGCATACCTTCAACTACATCAACGTAAGTTTCGATGCCTTTGGCTTCTTCAATGGTGATTACGCCTTCTTGTTTTACCTTGCTCATCGCTTCGGCGATCAGGCCACCGATAGTTTGGTCGTTATTGGCCGAAATAGAAGCAACTTGTTTGATTTTGTCATTGCTGTCGCCCACTTTCTGGGATTGTTCTTTCAGTGCTTTAACTACTTCAATAACAGCTTTGTCAATACCTCTTTTCAAGTCCATTGGATTGGCGCCTGCTGTTACGTTTTTGAGGCCAGTAGCGATAATAGATTGTGCTAACACAGTAGCGGTAGTCGTGCCGTCACCAGCTAAGTCGTTGGTTTTTGAAGCAACTTCTTTAACCATCTGAGCGCCCATATTTTCAACAGGGTCAATCAATTCAATTTCCTTGGCAACGGTTACACCGTCTTTGGTAATTTGTGGTGCGCCATAAGATTTTTCAATAATAACATTACGG
>CAZOEV010000425.1:0-3282 GCA_964578915.1 uncultured Lentimicrobiaceae bacterium | reverse complement strand
CGAAAATCCCCTGAGCCGTTTCCGGACGAAGAAATATTTCGTTAGCGCCTTCAGCGGTAGAACCCATCTTGGTAGAAAACATCAGGTTAAACTGGCGCACTTCGGTCCAGTTGCGCGAGCCTGAAACAGGACAAGCAATTTCCAACTCTTCAATAAGTAGCTTCACATCCTGCAAATCATCTCGCTCCAAGGCTTTATAAAAACGCGTATTGATCGTGTTGATTTTTTCTTGGTTATCAAGTACGCGCTGATTGGTGGCACGAAATTCAGCTTCGTTGAAATCATCCCCAAAACGTTTTTGCGCTTTGGCAACTTCCTTATTTATCTTGCCTTCAATTTTTGCAATATAGTCTTCCACTAGCACATCGGCTCGATAGCGTTTTTTGGAATCTTTGTTATCGATCAACGGATCGCTAAAGGCGTCAACATGCCCCGAAGCCTTCCAGGTAGTGGGATGCATAAATATTGAAGCATCAATTCCAACAATGTTTTCATGGTATTGCACCATTGATTTCCACCAGTATTGGCGGATATTATTTTTCAACTCGGCTCCATTTTGGCCGTAATCGTAAACAGCACTTAAACCGTCGTATATTTCGCTCGAAGGAAATACAAAACCATACTCTTTGGCATGGGAGGTTATCTTCTTAAAAAACTCTTCCTGATTTATCATGGCGCAAAATTAGAAAAATGAAACTATTTAATGGTTTATCAATATAAAAAAAGAGGCGTTAGATAAATCCAGCCTCTTTTTTAAACTATTTTGTGCGATCACGCTTTATAAAATCAGCATGGCATCGCCGTAGGTGAAGAAACGGTATTTTTGGGCAACGGCTTCTGAGTAGGCTTTCATCAGAAAGTCGTAATCGGCAAAGGCAGCGGCTTGCATCATCATGGGCGATTTTGGCAGGTGAAAGTTTGTAACCATCGCATCGGCTAGGTTAAACTCATAAGGCGGAAAAATAAATTTATTGGTCCAGCCTTTCATTTCTTTTACGTGACCATTGATATTAACTGCCGTTTCAAGCGCTTTCATGGTTGTGGTTCCAATGGATACCACCTTACTGCGGCGGTTCTTAGCGTCATTGATAATGATGGCATTATCTTCGGTGATAAACATTTCTTCCGAATCCATTTTATGCTTGGTCAGGTCTTCCACCTCGATGTTGCGGAAATTACCCATGCCAGCGTGAAGCGTCACTTCGGCGAAGGAAACCCCAATCAGTTCGAGGCGCTTCATCAGCTCTCGACTAAAGTGCATTCCCGCTGTTGGCGCTGCAATGGCGCCTTCGTGCTTGGCAAAAATGGTTTGATAGCGCTCAGCATCTTCCGGCTCTATTGGCCTGTCGTGTATTTTTGGCAGCGGCGTTTTTCCAAGTGCCTGAATAGTCTTTTTGAAATCTTCATAAGGCCCATCAAACAAGAAGCGCAGCGTCCGTCCACGTGAGGTGGTATTGTCGATAACTTCGGCTACCAGCGATTCATCTTCGCCAAAATAAAGTTTGTTACCAATGCGGATTTTACGCGCAGGATCTACCAACACATCCCACAAACGACTCTCTCTGTTGAGTTCGCGCAGTAGAAAAACTTCGATTTTAGCACCAGTTTTTTCCTTCTCGCCATAAAGCCGGGCGGGAAACACCTTGGTGTTGTTTAAAACAAAAATATCGCCATCCTTAAAGTATTCAAGAATATCTTTAAAAACACGGTGTTCTATCGTTTTATCTTTTCTGTGTAGCACCATCAAACGCGATTCGTCGCGATTTTTAGGAGGGTAGCTTGCAATAAGATTTTGGGGCAGGTTGAACCTGAATTGTGATAATTTCATTAGCTTAATCAATTAAATCAACTTCCTTGTATTTTCATCAGACATCCCTAAGCTTGGCTGAAATAAGGGAATGCAAAGGTAGTTCAATAAAAGTGCGATGTCAAGTGTTTGAAAATGTTAATTTTAGCGCGAAGTTAAATTTACTCCTTGTCTTCTAAAGGACTGGTGCTGATGAGAATAGCTTTAAAGTCTTCGGGCGAAACGGCATCATCCACCGAAAAATCACCTATCTGTGTCCTTCTCAGGCTAGTAAGATACGCACCACTTTCGAGTGCTTTTCCAAAATCAAAAGCCAAGCTGCGAATATAAGTACCTTTGCTGCAATGCACAGAAAAAGCTATTTCGGGAAAGTTTTTTGTGTCAATTTGAAAGTCATGGATTTCGACTTCACGGCTGGCAAGTTTAACCTCTTTTTGTTCTCTGGCATATTTAAAAGCCCGCTTGCCATCAACTTTCACGGCAGAATAAATGGGTGGAAATTGCTGCTGAATTCCGAGAAACTGTTGACGGGCTTTTTCAAGCATTTCGGCAGTGATATGTGCAGTTGGAAACGTGCCATCAAGCTCGGTTTCTTTATCGTAAGAAGGCGTTGTTTCGCCTAAGCGAAATGTGCCAGTATAAACTTTTGATTGGTCTTGAAAATGCTGAATCTGCTTGGTCATTTTGCCAGTGCAGATTACGAGCAAGCCTGTTGCCAGCGGGTCGAGCGTTCCGGCATGGCCTACTTTTAGCTTGTGGATCTGATGAAACCGCTTGATCAGCGAACGAAGAAAATTGACCACATCAAAAGAAGTCCAGTCGCTGGGTTTATCAACTAAAATAATCTCTCCTTCTTCAAAATGAAAATCAGCTTGTTTTGTTGTCATGCCGCTTTGTTAAAATGTAATTTTAAAGCCTTTCCATGCTTTTTAAGCAATGAAAATAGCCAGCAACCCAATGACCAAACAATAAGCTGCAAAATAGATTAGCTTTCCTTTTTTTACAATATTAATCATCCATTTACAGGCTGCCAAACCAGCCACGAAAGCGGCCACAAAGCCCACAACGAGCGCCAGTGTTCCAACACCTGTTTCGCTGCTCATCTCACCGCTATAAACATCGAGGACATTGGCGCCAATGATTGGAATCAAAACCATAAGAAACGAAAAGCGTGCTACCAATTCCCGCTTATTGCCTAGAAGTAAACCCGTGCTGATGGTTGCGCCGGAGCGCGAAATGCCAGGCAAAACTGCTATTGTTTGCGCAATTCCGATGATAAAGGCATCCAAAAAGTTGATTTTTCGTTCGTGTGATTTCTTAAAATGTGTAAGTGCCAGCAAAGCCGCTGTTACCAGCAACATCATGCCCACCAAGCGCATATCTCCAGAGAAAAATGACTCTACATAGTCCTTGAAAAATAGGCCTACAATCAATACCGGAATCATGGAAATAACAATTGAAACTGCAAATTTCCA